>CALMOO010000328.1:1104-5450 GCA_937871705.1 uncultured Hymenobacter sp. | reverse complement strand
GCTTCGCAGGTCACGGCGGGCCGCAAGCACGGCACGCTCAATGAAGTCGACGGCGTGAAGTTTCCGCTGCGCAAAAGTGAAATCTCGAATCTGGAGAAAATTGGCCTCGTGCCAATGGTTAATGAGTATGGCCGGGTGATGGCCTTCTCGGCCAAAACGCTGTTCAACGGTGACAACATTGGCTTGCAGACGTACTCGGTAGTGCGCGTGTTCGACTACGTCACCAAAGTGCTAATTGACTTCCTCAACCGCCGCGCCTTCGAGAACTGGGACCACAACATGCGCATGGACATTCAGGGCCAGATTGTCCGCTTTCTGGATGGTATTGCTGGGCCAGGTAAGCTGATAGAGAAGTTCTCAGTAAAGAAATTTGAGCGCGACCCAGACCAGAAAGACCGGATTCTGCTCGACATCCATATGGTGCCTTATTTCCCGGCCAAAACTTTCTTAGTCTCACTGGACGGTACCAAGGGCGACGACCCCGATAATCCCGACCGTGATTGGAACGCAGAGTACGCTCAGCAATAGGCAACTCCTTATTGTGAGTTAGTTAGTGTTGCATTAGCCAGTTTTCTTAAACTTAATACGGTTGACTTAACCTAAGCTACATTCAGGCGTATAGGGTTATATATTTTTTTCTTCACCTTTCCCCTTTTCCCATATGGCTTCTTTTAGTGCTGTTTTTGATGCTGCTGGCAGCGAAGAATGCGAGGTAGTAAGCTGCGGTTACTCCTTCAATCAAACCACCGATGACAAGGGCCGCCCTTCCTCTGTTGTACAGGGAGGCACTATTAAGGTGACTATCGTCTCGACTGACAGCGTAAAGCTTATCAGCTGGATGCTAGACCCTTACAAACGGGCCGATGGCAAGATTGTCTTCAAGCGCGGCGACCAAGATTCTAAGATGAAAGAAATTGCTTTCAAAGAAGCGTACTGCGTAGGCTATGCCGAAAGCTTTGACGCACGCGGCGCCGAAACGCAAGCTTCGATGGTACTAAGCTTGGTTATTTCGGCTAACAAAATTGACGTAAACGGCGCTACCCTCGATAACAAGTGGGTATAGCCTTTATAGTACACTAAGAATAAAAAAAGGCCCTCAGCACATTGCTGAGGGCCTTTTTTGTGGTCGTATAAGGGCCCGCACCCACCGACTTAGCTAGATTGTTTTTTATACTAAATAGCCCTCTCAATAGCGCATGGGGCCATTTTCCTTTCTGTTTTATCCAGAACAGTCTAATTAGTATTAAGATTAATCGGGCAGTTTGTCCCCTGTCTGTCCCCTAGGCGGGGGACAGACTGCCTAGCTTTGGTGCAGCTAACCCAACCCACGTATCCATGGCCACCGTCTCGTTCCTCCTCAAAGAACCCAACGCCACCAAACCTACGCCCATCTTCGCCTTCGTTAGCTTCGATGGGCAGCGGGTTAAGGTTTACACAGGACTCAGCATTCTACCTAAGCAGTGGCTCAAAAGCGAGCAGCGCGCCCAGGTGCGGGGCTACGCCGACAATGGCACGCTAAACGACACCCTCGAACTGGCCGAGAAACAATTGCTAGACTGTTACCGCACCCACCGGGCCAAGGGGCTGCTACCCGATGCCGCAGCGCTACGGGAGGCCCTGACGCCAGTACCCGTTGAGGAAGTAGCTCAGCAGGCCACGCGCACGTTCTGGCAGCACCTAGATGACTGGGTAGCCCAGAAGCGTGCCTCGGGCTCGTTCAACACGGCCCGTACCTACGCCACTGCGGCGCGGCACCTGCGCGAGTTTGCCAAGAGCCAGCGCTACGGTTTAGACTTTGATACTATCACGCCCAGCTTTGGAGACAAATTCACAGCCTACCTTTTGGGCCCAGCCAACCTGACCGACAACACCATCAATAAGGTGCTCGGCAAGGTCAAGGTATTTATGAAGTGGAGCAGCCACCGCGGCTTGCATACCAACACTTACTACACACGGCTGAACTGGGCTAAGCGCGAGCCCGACGTGATGACGCTCACCACCCAGGAGGTGCACCAACTGGCTGACTTAGCCCTTCCGACCGGCGGCTACCTCGACAACGCCCGCGGCCTCTTTCTGCTGAGCTGTTACACTGGCCTGCGCTACTCGGACCTAGTGAGCATCCGCAAGGAGCACGTGCGCGATAATGCGTTGCGGCTAACGATGCATAAAACCCGCGACCTAGTGACGGTCCCCTTGCGCCCTGAGGCAACCGCCCTCGTGGAGCGCATGCTGTCAGGCGAGTTGCGGCCAGTGGCCAACCAAGTGCTTAATCGGTACTTGAAGGAGATAGGGGAGAAGGCCGCCCTAGTTGCGCCAGTGGAGGCGGTGCGCTATCGAGCCGGCCAGCGCGAAAGCGACACCCTACCCAAGTGGCAGCGCCTGACTTGTCACACCGGCCGGCGCACCTTCGCCACACTCGCGCTCGAGCAGGGCCTACGGCCTGAACTCGTGATGAAGATAACCGGCCATAAAAGCTGGGCCAGCTTCAAGCGCTATGTCAACATCGGCGCCGACGTAGTGAGCCGGGAATTTCACCGAATCTATGGCGGGAGCTAGGGCCTTGTGCGGCCGCTAGCTGTGTATAGAAAGCTAGCGGCCATGTATAGAAAAGTATAGGTTTTTAGGAGTTTTCCGCAAAAGTGCGGAAAACCTTATTCCTCGGTCCTTAGCTCGGCGGAATGATTGATTATCAGATTTTTATCCGCTTGGATAAAAAGTGCCTAGAGGTACAATTAGTCCATAAAGTCCGAGAATCCGGAGTCTATGAAACCGGGAATTAACGCTTTTACCGAACTGCTTGACTGTCAAGTTCTCCTGATAAAACCGGGAAACTCGGGTTTTATAAAACTAGAAAATCCTACTTTCATGAAGTGGTTGAAAATCAGTACTATCGGTGAATGTACGAAAACATACGTTTATTTTAATGCCCTGAATTCTGGGGGTTTAAAAGGTGCCTGCGGGGCACCTTTTAACCAAGCTCTTACACTTGATAAAGGGTGTGTCGAATACAAGACTGGGCTTATTTGTGCCCTATACTTGTTATTCTAAACCCACCCCATGTACTACCTATACGTTGATGAAAGTGGCGACACTGGGCTCGGGCCATCGTCGCCCACCCATTACTTTGTGCTTACTGGCTTAGTTATACATGAAACTAAATGGGCGACGCTGCTAAGTAAGCTTGTTGTTTTCAGACGAAGCCTGAAGGCAGACTACGGGTTGAAGCTTAAGGACGAAATACATGCTATGTATTTAGTTCAAAAAAGCCATCCACTTCCAGGGCTGCCAAAGCACGAAAAGTTATACATTCTGCGCCGTTGCATAGATTGGCTAGCAGCACAATCAGAGGTGCAATTAATAACGGTAGCGATTGATAAAAGGAATAAACCAGTTGGCTTCAATGTGTTTGAAACTGCTTGGCAAGCTTTAATACAACGCTTTGAGAATACCATCGGGCGAAAAAACTTTCCAGGCGGTTTTATTGACTCCTTAGGCAGGCCTTATGTAGAGCGAGGAATGCTGCTGCCCGACAACACAGATAGAAAGCGCTTGACAGGGCTTCTCAGGAAAATGAGGCACTATAACGTCATCCCTAGCATGTATGCTCAGCAAGGCGGGCAATACCGTAACATGCGGCTCCAATACGTAATAGAAGACCCCTTCTACAAAGACTCAATCAATTCTTTTATTCATCAAATGGTAGACGTGGCAGTCTATTTCGCTAGGCAACACTTTGAGCCTAATAAGAATGTGAAAAAGTATAGAGCTCGCGCATTTTACGAGCGGCTACTGCCAATTATAAATCCACACACGAGCACCGCCAATAGACTTCACATCAAAGTTCTATAACGCAAAAAGGGCAACCTTTCGGCTGCCCCTTTGAAGAACTCCTACTGGAGGCACGGTGTCCTCTGTCAGAATCCATACAAAGAAACGAATTTTTCTGGCAATTGGTTTAGGGCCGCCCAAAATAGGCACTAGGCTTGGACTTCCTTCGGTGGGTGTAGTAACGCGAAAAAGATACAAAGAGCGAGTAGGGGTTGGTCGTAGGCGTGCTTGGTATAGGACTCGCTAAATAATTTTATTAAACGAAAGGCCCGCCCCTCAATTCAGAGGGGCGGGCCTTTTTGATTTTCCCTTGTGCGGGTTTTACTTTCAGACAAGCCGCTACTTATTCGCTGCTCCTACTATCCTTACCAGTAGCTCTATTTGCCCTTGTAGGCGCTGCACCTGCTCTTCTAGGTGCTTTATCTGCTCCTGCTGCTTCGCTATCTGATACTGCTGCAGCTGGGGTGCTGACTCAGCTGTGGGCTCGGGCTCAGCGGGTGCCGGTACCAGCCTTCCTT
>CALMOO010000328.1:0-1094 GCA_937871705.1 uncultured Hymenobacter sp. | reverse complement strand
CAACCAGTCGGCATTAACCTGAGGAAACTTCTTGATAATACCTGCTATCAGCTCAAAGGAAGGTTTGCTTGAAGGCCTACTTACCAAAAGGTTATAAATTCCTTGAGGTGACACGCCAAGAGCTAGTGCAAATGTCCTTTTGTTGCCTTGGTTAAAGTGGTCAATTAAAAGATTTATTCTCTGGTTAACAGTGTCTTCCATTATTTATTAGCAACTATTGTTTAAATAATACCCCCTACTTCTGCTAAAATTACAACTATAGGGGGTACATTTGTTATATAAGGATCAATTAGCAACAAATGTAGCACAATGGAACCCAAAAAGACGCTAACTAGCCTCCTGGCTCGAGGAGATATAGGAAATATCTCGACACACTTGGGGTTATCTCATGCGGCCACTGCTGCGGCTATTCGCCGAGGGAACCCTGGTCACCCCGCTGTGCGGGAGGCCTTGAAGATGGCCGAGGAATCAGGTGCGTTGGCCGCCGCACACAAACTAGCCGCCCTAAGTAAGGCCGCTGATTAGCCCTTGGCAGTATGCAAACTATCATCACTCAGGGCTTTACTCTTGAACAGTTCATCGAAGCGATGCGGCCGGTAATTCGGCACGAGCTAACTCAACTACAACCAGTAGCAGGCTCTCAACAACCCGCGCCCGATGAGCCGCTGACGGTGAAGGAGGCCGCCAAGCTGCTAAATGTGTGCGTGGCTACCCTGCACGAGTGGAAACGCCGCGGTCTGTTGACTTATCGCAAGGTTGGCGGCCGGGTATACCTCAACCGCGCCCAGGTGCTAGCCGCTGGTGTGCAGCAGCAACGCACTGCGAAGCCCAGCCGCGCCAAAGCCCAGCCGCCCACTTAATACCTCTTGATTTTGTGGATTTTACGCTTTGTTGGGCATCCCAACCTTGCCACGCTTTTAGCCATTTTTCACCCCTTAACCCAGTCACGTGCCCCATGTACTACGACGACTACGACCACCACCCAGACGGTGGGCACTCCGCCCGCGCCGACCTGCTGCCTTCTCGCCCAGTCTGGCCACGCTTCGTGAGCGCTGCGCTTTTCGGGGTGCTGGCTGTGCTGCACGCCTGCGCCT
>CALMOO010000327.1 GCA_937871705.1 uncultured Hymenobacter sp. | reverse complement strand
CCTCAAAACCATCTTGCCGGCCATCATCGTGGCCGGGGTTATCTACCTGCTATTTCGCCAGTACCTAGAAAAAGAGCAGCAGCGCCGCCTCATTGAGCTGCGCCTCGACGCTAGCAAGACCACCCTACCCCTGCGCCTGCAAGCCTACGAGCGCATGACGCTGTTTCTGGAGCGCATCTCGCCCAATAATATTCTGGTGCGGCTGGGCAGCGGCGGTCAAACTGCCGCCGACTACCACCGCTTGCTGCAACAGGAAATCCGGGCCGAGTTTGAGCACAATTTCTCGCAGCAGCTCTACATCAGTCCCGAGTCGTGGCAAGAGGTGAAGCAAGCCAAAGAAAACGTGCTCACGATGATAAACCGCGCCTTTCATGGCCTCAGCAATCCGGCTCAGTTGCGCGGCACCGAGTTAGCCAAGCGCATTCTGGAAGGCCTGATGACGGACGCCGCCGACCCTACGGCTCATGCCTTAACAGTGTTGAAGCGTGAGGCAGCGGGGTTGTTTTAAGCCGATAGCTGAAGGCAATTGACTCGCGCGGGCCGCACAGAAAGACATATGACTAAAAAACGCATTGCCGTAGACATGGACGAGGTTATGGCTGATTCCATCGCCCGGTTTCAGGAATGGTACGGGCGTGATTTTCAGCTGGAACTGACGTTGGAAGCTCTGCGGGGCAAGAAGCCGCATGAGATTGTGGCGCCCGAACACCAGGCGGCGCTACGGGCCTACCCCAATGCGGAGGGCTTTTTCCGCGACTTGCCCGTTATCAAGGACAGCCAGCGCGTGCTGCAAGCGCTAGCCGAGCGCTACGAAGTTTTTATTGCCACGGCGGCCATGGAATTTGAGAATTCCTTTGTCGATAAATATCGGTGGCTACAGCGCCATTTCCCCTTTATCGAATGGCGCAACTATGTATTTTGCGGCGACAAAAGCATTCTGAATGCTGATTACCTCATCGACGACAGTGCCTACAATTTTGACGGTTTCCGGGGCGAAGGGCTGCTGTTTGATGCGCCGCACAATGCTAACGAAACCCGCTATCGCCGCGTGCACGGCTGGCAGGAGGTTGCGGATATTTTGCTGTAATAACTTGCTGTCATGCTTCGTGGGGCTCAGCATGACAGGTATTTACGTTTAGCTAGTTTGCAGCAACGCGGCGTGCATGGCGCGCTCGTAGCAGTCCTCGTACAAGGGCACGATGTTGGCCACGGCAAACTCCTCGGCGCGGGCGCGGGCCGCGGCTTTGAAGCGGGGTAGGTTGGCATCGTCGAGCACGTAGAGGGCGTTTTTGACCATGTCGTCCACGTCGCCAATATTGCTGAGCATTCCGGTCACGTTGTGTACGTTTAGCTCGGGGATGCCGCCGGCGTTGGTGCTTACCACGGGCATTTCGCAGGCCATAGCTTCGAGCGCGGCGAGGCCAAAGCTCTCATTCTCAGAGGGCATTAGGAACAAGTCGCCGACGCTGAGCACTTCTTCTACGGCTTCGAGTTTGCCCAGGAAGCGCACATCGCGCTGGCAATCGAGGTCGCGGGCCAGCTTTTCCATGCGCGAACGGTCGGGGCCGTCGCCCACGAGCAGCAGCTTGGCCGGAATGTGCTGGCGCACTCCGCTAAAAATCCGCAGCACGTCTTCGACCCGCTTTACGCTACGGAAATTGCTGGTGTGGATGAGAATTTTTTCATCTTCGGGCGCAATGGCCGTGCGGAAATGGCTCTTGTTCTGCTTTTTGAAGCGGTGAAGGTCGATGAAGTTGGGGATAACTTCAATCTTGTGGTCAACGGGGAAGTACTCGTAGGTTTCGCGCCGCAAATCGGCCGATACCGACGTGACACCGTCGCTCTGGTTGATGCTGAACGTGACGACTGGCTCGTAGCTGGCGTCTTTGCCCACCAGCGTAATATCGGTGCCGTGCAGCGTGGTCACGACGGGCGTAATAATGCCCCGCGACCGCAAAATCTGCTTGGCTAAGTAGGCTGCTGAGGCGTGCGGAATGGCGTAGTGAACGTGCAGGACGTCAAGCTTTTCGTTCTGCACAATATCGACCATCTTGCTAGCCAGCGCCGACTCGTAGGGCGGAAACTGGAAGAGGGGGTAGGTGGGCACGTACACCTCGTGGTAAAAGAGGTTTTCGTTGAAAAAGTCGAGCCTTACTGGCTGGCTGTACGTGATGAAATGCACGCGGTGGCCACGCTGGGCCAGAGCTTTGCCCAACTCAGTAGCCACCACGCCGGAGCCGCCAAAAGTGGGATAACAAACAATGCCGATGTTCATGGAGGGGGTAGGGGTAGGCGACAGGCAAACCGGCGAGAGCGGTAGATGTTGGGGCAACTTCAGGGGCGCACTGTTGACTTTACGTAAATAGCCCGAAGAATAGCGATGCGGTGCAATAGACGCGGCGGTGTAGCTTTGGGCTGCTACTTTTTCTTGATTTCTTCATGAAGCAATTTTTACTGCTAGGTTACTTGGCGGCGGGGCTCTCCCTACCCACCCTCGCTCAGCCAACCAAGGCTAGGGCCGCGGGAGTAGCCTCAACCTCGACGCCGCTGGCGGCGGTGTTCAGCAATTACTGGGAGGAGCAGGCCAAGCTGTTTCCGCTGCAAGCCACCAGCCAGGGCGATAACCGCTTCAACAACCTGCTGCCTAATTCGAACACCCGGGCCTTCCGCGAAAGCGAGCGTAGCTTGTACGAACGCTACGGCGCCCAGCTGGCGCGCATCGACCGCAGTAAGCTCGCGGCGGCCGACCAAACCAGCTACGACATCTTCCAATACGAGATGCGGACGCGGCTCGAAGGGCTGAAGCAAAACACCTGGATGATACCATTCACCCAGTTCAGCGGCTTGCAGCTTGAGCTGGCGCAGCTGGGCGCGGGCACTGGCGCGCAGCCCTTCAAAACGGTGGCCGACTACGACAACTGGTTGGCGCGGGTGCGGCAGTTTCCAGTGTGGGCCGATACGGCGGTGGCCGACTTCCGACAGGGCATGCGCACGGGGGTAGTGCTGCCCAAGGTGCTGGTGCAGAAAATGATACCGCAGCTCGAAGCCCTGGCCATGGCCGACCCCACGCAGAGCGTTTTCTACGGCCCCATTAAGCAGCTGCCGGCCGGATTTTCGGCTGCCGACAAGCAGCGCCTGACCACTGCTTACCAGCAAGCCATCAGCACGCAGTTGGTGCCGACGTACCAGAAACTGGCGGCTTTTCTGAAAAACGACTACCTGCCGGCGGCGCGCACCAGCACGGGCATTGCGGCGGTGCCGGGCGGCGCTGATATGTACAAATACGCCGTGCGCTACTGGACCACTACCGAGCGCACGCCCGACCAGATTTACCAGACTGGCCAGGCCGAAGTAGCCCGCATCAAGGCTGAAATGGAGAAGGTGCGCCAGCAGCTGGCTTTCGAGGGCGACTTGAAAGCGCTGTTCGCCTTTCTGAATACTAGTCCGCAGTTCCGGCCCTACAAAACGCCGGAGGACGTGCTCAACGGTTTTCGCGCCATCCAGGGGCGCGTCGAGCCGGGCCTACCCCGTCTGTTTGGCCGCACGCCCAAAACGCCGTTTGAGATTCGGCAGACGGAGGCGTTTCGGGCCGCGTCGGCCAGCGCGCAATACAACCGCGGCTCGGCCGACGGCTCGCGGCCGGGCATTTTTTACGTGCCCATCCTCGATGCTACTAAGTATAAGACGCCGGGCATGGAGTCGCTGTTTTTGCACGAAGCCATTCCGGGCCACCACTTTCAGGTGTCGTTGCAGCAGGAAAATACGGCTTTGCCTAAGTTCCAGCGGTTTGCGTTCTACTCGGCTTTCAGCGAAGGCTGGGCGCTGTATACCGAAAGCCTGGGCAAGGAGCTGGGCATGTACACCGACCCCTACCAGTACCTGGGCGCGCTCAGCAATGAGATGCACCGCGCCATCCGGCTGGTCGTTGATGTGGGCATGCACGCCAAGGGCCTGACGCGCGAGCAAGCCATTCAGTATATGCTCGACAATGAGGCCACGACCGAGCAAGGCGCCACCGCCGAAATCGAGCGCTACATGGCCTGGCCGGGCCAGGCGCTGGCCTACAAAACCGGGCAGCTCAAGATTCGGGAGCTGCGCACGCGCTACGAAAAGCAGCTGGGCGCCAAGTTTTCGCTGCGCGCTTTCCACGATGAATTATTGCTCGACGGCGCCATGCCGCTCGCGGTGCTGGAGCGCCGCATGGATGCCTGGGCCGCCCGCCAGAAATGAAAAAACTAGTTTCGTTCGTCATGCTGCGCTTGTCGAAGCATCTTGTTCGCTTCGTTGGATTACTACCCCCCGTGGCGCGGTAGAGATGCTTCGACAAACGCAGCATGACCATCTTTTTATTTTTAACCTCATGAAATTCAGACACTACTTACTAGCCGCCCTCAGCCTGGCGCTGCCACTGGCCGGGCAAGCCCAGCAAAAGACCAAGGTGAAGTATAAGGCGGCCAAGGTGCCGGCTACTGACGCCCGTGCCGCCATCAAGGAAGCCGACATCAAGCGCGACTTGTTTGCGCTGGGTGGCAACCACTTTCGGGGCCGCGAGGCCGGCACCCTCGACGAGCTGAAAGCTTCGGTATGGCTCGCCGACCAGATTCGGGCGACCGGTGCCCTGCCGGCTGGCGACGATGGCACGTATTTCCAGTGGTTTAATATTCAGCGCACCCGCATCACCAAGGATAGCAAGCTGACTATTGGCAGCCACCAGCTGAAGGTGAACCACGATGCGCTGCTGTTTTCGCCGGTGAATGCCAGCGTGAACGCGCCCATGGTGTGGGTAGGGGCCGCTACCCCCGCCGACCTGGCCAAGGTGGATGTGAAAGGCAAGGCCGTGGCCATGCAGTTTGGCGGCGATGTGACGCCGGGCCTGAGCTTCCGGCGCTACCAGATGGCGACCATGCGCGACCGCTCGGCCGAGCTGGTGAAGGCTGGCGCCGTGGCCGTGGTGATAGTGGGCGATGCCCGCGCCCAGGCCGTGTTTGAGCACTGGGGCCACACCTACGAGCGCGGCCGCTACGACCTGCCCGGCGGCCCCAACGTGAAAGTGAATACCGCGCCGCCTACTATCTGGCTGCCTGCTAGTGCCGCTAGCTGGGCCCAGCAGCCCGGCCAGCAGTTCGTGGCCGACCTGCGCCTGGAAAGCTTCGCCTACCCCTCCGTCAACATCGTAGCCAAAATACCCGGCATCGATGCCCAGCTCAAAAGCCAGAACGTGCTCTTTAGCACGCACCAAGACCATGACGGCGTGCGTGAGGCCGTGGCCGGCGACTCTATCTACAACGGGGCCGACGATAACGCGACCGGCTGCGCCGCTACCCTCGCCCTGATGCGCGCCTTCAAGCTGAAGCCGGCGCGCCGCACGGCCTTGTTCGTGTTTCACGGCGCCGAGGAGCGCGGCTTGCTGGGCTCGCGCTACTACTCGGCCAACCCCACGGTGCCGCAGTCGTCTATCGTGGCGGTGCTCAATGCCGAGATGATGGGCCGCAACGCCCCCGACAGCGCCGCGCTGCTGGGCCGCCAACGCCCGCACCGCAACTCGGTGGAGCTGGTGAATATGGCCCTGGCCGCCAACCAAGCTGGCCCCAAGTTCAAGCTCGATACGCTCTGGGACCGCGCCGACCACCCCGAGGGCTGGTATTTCCGCTCCGACCACTTGCCGTATGCGCGGCTGGGTATTCCGTCGGTGATGTACACCTCGCTGCTGCACCCCGACTACCACACGCCCCGCGACGAGCCCGAGCGCATCGACTACCCCAAGCTCACCAACATGACTCGCTGGATGTACCTCACCGGCTGGGCCGTGGCCAACCGCAACGCGCCCCCCGCCCGCGACCCCAACTTCAAGCTGGAGCGGTAGGGTAGGGGTTTAAGCTTTAAGCTAAGAAGCGCCTTTGAGCCGGGTAGTCGCCTGGTTCAAAGGCGCTTTTGCTTGTGATTAGAATTTGCATGACTTCATTTGTCAGCATGAAACAACTTTACCTTAGAATAGTAACTTCTGCGGTGCTTCTGACTGCTTGCCTCTGGCAAACAGCGGCCCACGCCCAAGCCGCAAAGACAACCGAATACCTGACTACGGACCTACAAAACGCGGCGGGTGCCCCGGCCGCCTGCGAAGAGTTGACTATTCCGTCGCACGGCAGCCGTTTGGCCGCTTTTATGTACACGGCTACGGGGAGCAAACCGCACCCGACGCTGCTATTGCTGCACGGCTTCCCGGGCAACGAGCGTAACCTGGACCTGGCCCAAGCCGTGCGGCGGGCCGGTTGGAACGTGTTGTACTTCGACTACCGCGGCTCCTGGGGTAGCGAGGGCGACTTCACATTTGCCAACTGCGTGGAGGACGTGGCCAGCGCGGTAGCTTTTTGCAAGCAGCAGGCCAAGGCCTTGCGGATTGACACTACCCGACTGGCGCTGTTTGGCCACAGCATGGGCGGCTGGGTGGGCTTGCAGGCGGTGGCGCAGCTGCCGATTCTCAAAAAAGCCGTTATCCTTTCTCCCTGGGACATATACGCCACAGCCACGAACCCCGATAAAGCCGCGCTGGCCCACTTCGAGCAATACGCCGACGGCTTGTTTATGCTGCACAACACGTCGGGCCAGGCCATGCTGGCGCCGGTGTTGGCTACCCCTGCCGCCTATCAGCTCGCGGCTATTGGCCCGATGCTCAGCGCCCAACAGCTGGTGTTCCTTGATGAAAACCGCCGCAACGAAGCTTGGGTTAAAGCCATCGGGGCTGCCAACAAAGCTGGCTTTCGCTACGAGGTATGGGCTACCGACCATCCGTTTAGCAACAAGCGCGTCGCGCTGACCAAGACGGTAATTGAATTCCTCAATAAGTAAGCTGCTGACTAACTCCTTTTTTCCTCTTCCTCTATGAGGCAATTTCGACACCTGCTTTCCGCCTTTGCCCTCGCTCTGCTACCGGC
>CALMOO010000326.1:9912-11630 GCA_937871705.1 uncultured Hymenobacter sp. | reverse complement strand
CAGCAGGCCTGGACCACCGAGGACCACCTGCTCGAAGGCCCTCGCATCGACGAAGCGGCGCTGCACCAGATGCTGCGCGCGCCGAAGGCAACCCTTCTTAAATACCTGGATGCCAATGACAAGCTCATTGGCTGCATCTATATGCAGCGGCAAGGCAGCCGCCTCTACCTGGGCACACTGGCCGTGGCGCCCGAAGCCCAGGCCCAAGGCGTGGGCCGGCAACTGCTGGCCCACGCCGATGAGCATGCCCGCCAGCAAGGCTGCTCGCACCTCAAAATAACCGTGCTTTCGGCCCGGCCCGAGCTGCTGGCCTGGTACGAGCGCCACGGCTACACCCGCACCGGCGACGCTGAGCCCTTCCCGGAAACGCTGCGCTTTGGCCGGCCCCGCCAACTCCTCACGCTGCTGGTGCTGGAGAAAGCCGTGTAACAGCGCCCAGCTTCGGCCTCACGCACGGCCCTACCTCTATCCTGGCGCTTCAACCTGGCAGGCACGCCGCCGAAGCTGGGAAAAAGACCTGCCTTGCTAACTATGCGTTGAGGTCCATCATACTTAAACTTAACTACTTTTCCAAGGCACGTCTGAGAAGCCACCTTCTGTTATCTAACTATTCTTATAGCCAACAGGAGAAGGCGTTGCCCGCCGCGTACACTTTGCGTTCGTAACTACGCTTAGTTTTTTGGCATTTGGTTGACTGGGTCAAACGGCTGTGCTCCTTTATCAATATGCACGTTTTCGCCTGCCGTCATCAACCATTTTCCGTGTTGTTTGACAAATACCAGGGTAGCTAAGTCCTCATTAGGGCCAGGTTTTTTCCCATCAGGTAGCGGAACGGGAGTTGGATCGGAAAAATACCACTCCACGTGGACTATAGCCACATCTTTGGTTATGAAACGGATAGCAGCTGACTTCTTTTCCCCTCTCGACGTTTTGAAAATAGTATTATGGTAGCTCTGGTGGGCATATTGTGACTCTTTGCGGCCTTTCCACCACATACCTACCACATTCACCCAATCGGTGTCTTCGGTGGTATAATTTTTCATGTCCTCATAATTGTGCTGGTTCCAGCTAGTGAGGACCGCATCAACTTGGGCATTGATGGCGGTTTCATCCTTGGCGCGGTTTTGAGCCAGGATAGGTCCGCTTAATAATAAGAAGATAGTTGTCGTAAGTGCTTTTTTCATGACGGGTGATTGCCCTTAAAACTATCTCCACGAGCAGGCAAAGACATCGCGCAAATGCGACGTTTTAGCTAATAAAACCGCATCAGGGCGCGGCTACGCTGGTTCTCCCTTTCTAAAGAAAGTGTAGAAGCCCCCTGCTTCACTCCGTGAAATAAGGGCTTGGGCGAGTGAAGGAGAAGGGCGTAAAGCTAGGTGGAAGTGCGAGGCAATGCATCCGTGGTAGCACTGAAAAGTGGAGCCTTTTCCGCGTGCGCTGGCTAAGGGAACTGCCCTTGCTGCCAAGGCTTACGCAGCAAAAAACAGAAAGCGCTTTTGCTCTTTCTAGAGCTACTATGCCACCGTTTATAGGTAGCAGGGCTCGCTAGTGAATGTGCCTCTATGCACGGGAAACAAAGGGCCAAGTTTTTGCTGCGTAAGCCCTGCCTTGCTGCTGGGTGCAGTGACTGCGGTAAGCCCCCCTTTCCTTATAAAGAATGCAACGCCACAGCCATTGCAGGGGCCAAACAAGTGGTATTTCAGCTAAATGGGCTGACA
>CALMOO010000326.1:0-9902 GCA_937871705.1 uncultured Hymenobacter sp. | reverse complement strand
ATTACAAATAGCCGAACCCCACATAAGTGCGGCCCGGCAGTTCAGCTACGCTATGGCGTTGCGCCACAGGCAGCTACTCCAGGCCTTGCACCAGAGCCAGCAGCTCGTGCTGCGTGGTTTGGGTGTGGTCGTGGGCGTACCAGGTGTGCAGCTGCAAGACGTACTCTTCGTGCGACATGCCTTCGGATTTTAGCTTGAGAATCAGCTCGTGGGCTGGCGCGGGGCGCGGGCCCCAGTGCGTGGCTTCGGCCAGCGTGTCGGCGCGCAGCACCACTAGCTTGGGAATAGAGCGGCTGCCGCCGGTGAGGTACTGGTCGATGAGGTCGGGGTTGTCGTCGCGCAGCACGTAGCGGGTGGTGAGGTGGCCGGCACTGGCCTGGGCCACGGCTTCGAGCACCGGCACGATTTGGGCGGCGTCGCCGCACCAGCCTTCGGTGATAATAAGCCAGATATACTTGTTGGTCAGGCCGGTTACGGCGGTAGCCAGCTCGGGCAGCACTTTCACCGTTTTGTCGAGGCGCTGCATACGCTGCACGTTGAGCTTGGCGTAGGCCAGCAGCTCGGGCGTCTGCTGCGGGCCAGTGGTTTTGCCCTGAGCTAGCAAGTCGTCAATCAATTGGCGGTAAGCTGCATAAGTATAGGCCGAAGCCAGCCGCTCGGGACTCAGCACGGGCGCAGAAGTGGCAGTAGACATGGTAGAAATTGCTAGGATTACCTCTGCAACAAAAAAGAAGGCATTTAGCTTCCGCGCCGGCCCAATTGGGCTGATGCGGTAGCTTTGCGCCATGCGTAAGCTCCTCCTCTTGCCAGCACTGGCTGCGGCCGCCACTTTGGCTGGCTGCCAGCCTACCCCCCCATCCAACACCAACGCAGGCTCGGCAGCGCCGGCCGGACCGGCTGCCGCCGCCACTACAATTACGACTGACGCGGCGGCCCGCGCGGCCGTGGCCGGCTACATTCGGGCGCAGCCCAACGCGGCGCTCTACGTGCCCGACTCGGCTCGCGTGGTAGATGCCGGCGCGCAGTGGCAGGTGCTGGTGCCACGCACCGACTGGGCCCGGCGCATGCCCAATCGCGCTCGCTTCGAGGTAGATAAGCAAACCGGCCAGGTTAGCAGCCAGCCCGTAAAATAAGATTTTTTTGAAGAAAGCGAAAGCCGCCGGCCTACCCCTGCCAACGCCGCCAGGGTGGGCCAGCGGCCTAGCGCAGGCGTAAAAACAAGCCTAAAAAGCTGAAGCATTGCGGGCGCGGCCCCACTGGCAAGGGCAAACCTCTGCCGCCAATGCCGTATAATGGAAGCATGCGCCCGGCCCTTGGCAAGAGCTGCCAGCGCCCCTACCCCCTGCGTGGGCGGCAACCGCCGCTATGCCTATTTCTTACTTCACCCTGCCGCACCGCTATTCCTCATGAAAAAGAAAAAGAGAGCAAAACGCGCCTGGCGCCGCGCCGCCTTGGCTGGCCTGGCCGCTGGCGCCTACTTCCTGCTTAAGGATAAGGGCAAGCTGCTCAAGCAGCTACAAGCCCGCGCAACGTCGCTGCTAAGCCGCGTGAAGCCCGCCAGCGGCCTTACGTCAGTGACGGTGCCGCCCATCAGCCGCACGACTACGAGTAGCTCGCAAGGCCGCACGCCCAGCTTAGCTAATGGCAACGTGGTAGATGTGGTGGCCAGCAACCCGCCGCCCCCCGAGTCGGGCAGCAATTTCACCAAGCACGGCGACGTGCACGGTCCTCAGCACTAGCCCTTCAGGCCGAGCTACTAAGTGGCTGGCAGCCAACGAATCCGGCCGGATTTGTTGGCTGCCAGCCACTTCGCTCGTTTCCAACCTAGTGATGCTTACTTTACTACTTCTACCCAGCCTTTCACGCGGTGGCCATCGGGGTACGTTAGCAGGTAATAGTAAAGGCCGGCTACTTGGCCAGTGGCATTCCAGTCGTTTTGGTAGGCAGCGGCCTCAAATACGCGCTGTCCCCAGCGCGAGTACAGCTCGATGTGCGGCGCGCAGTTGGGCGGCAGCTGGAAGGTTTCGTTGGCCCCGTCGCCATTGGGCGTGATGATGTTGGGAATTATCTGGTTTTGCACCTCAATGGGGGGTAGGGCCGCGGCGAGCTTGCCGCACTGGGTGCTCAGGCTGGCTTTGGGCTGGTAGTAGCCGGCGCTGGCGTAGGTGTGCTGCACATCGGCCCCAGCAGCCAGCGGGCTGCCATCGCCAAAATCCCACTGGGTAGCCGCGTTGCTGGCCGCATCGGTAAAGCGCACCGTGAGCGGCGCCTGGCGCTCTTCGGCACAGGCCAGGGGCGCCCAGCTGGGCAGCAGCACGCCGGCATCGGCCTGAAAGCTGAGGGCAAAAGCGGCATTATTGCAGTAGTCGCTGCCGCCGGTGCCGCTGGTGGCCGAATAGTAATTGGCGCCCGGCGGCACCGCAAACGGGGCATAGGTGCCGCAGGTGCAAATGGCCTGGTAGACCACACCGCGCGGGTCGAACCGCGAGGTGCCGCCATCGACGTGGTCGCCCCAGTGGCTGGGGATGTTGTTGTAGCCATCGTCGCCGCCGAAGAACGAGCCGTATTGCAGGCGGCTCATGCCCGGCCCGAGCTGGGCCACGTAGAAGTCGGCGCCATCGGTTTTGGCCCGCGCCGCGTTGGCCGTCACGGGCAGGCCGAGGGTGCTACCCCCCTTGTTGGCGTTGAGGTACGTGAAGGTCAAGTCGTTCTGGTTGGCACCCCCGCCCCAGCCGCACACGTACACCCGGTCGCAGTAATCGACCAGAAAAGCGGTGGGGCTGAAGTCGACCATCGTGCGGCCGCTGCCAATGACGGTGGCCAGCTGGGTGTGGCTCAGGTTGGCGTCGAGCTTATGAATAAACTGGCGGCCGTTGGCGTTGGTGTACACGCCCGCTGTGGTGGGGTAGGCGCCCAGGCTTTGGCCCAGCACGTACACCCCGCCATCGGTGCCGAGCTGCACAAAATAGGCCTGGTCGAAGGCGCTGGTGCCGAGGTAAGTAGTGCGCACGAGGCTGGCGCCACTGGCCGCAATGCGACTCACGAAACCGTCGACGTTGCCGCTCGCTGCCGGGTTGAGGGCGCCCGCCGTGGCCGGCAGGTCGGTGCTGAGCGTGCCCCCGGCCACGTACACGTCGCCCGAGGCCGGCTCTAGCTGCAGCGAATAGGCTGCGTCGGCGGCGCTGCCACCCAGGTAGCTGCTCCACAGCAGGGTAGTCAGGTTGCCGTTCAGCTTGCACACTACGCCGTCGGTGGTGCCGCCGCGGTAGGTGCTTTGAAAACCCTGACCCACCGGAAAATCGTGCGACGCGGTGCAGGACGCCACGTACACGTTGTCGGCCTCATCGACCAGAATATCACCCCGGAACTGGTCGCCGTAGTTATGCGCCAGCTGCAAGATGTTAGCATCGGTTTCCAGCGGCAGCAGGCCGTCATTGCCCGAGCCGCCCAGGTAGGTGCTGCCCCGCAGCGCCGTGCCATCGGCCGATAACCGACTGACGACCAAGTCTGAACCATCGAGAGAAGGGAAGTAGCTCGGAGCCACCGCCAGGGGGTAGGCCGGCGGGCCGCCCTTAAACGTATGCTGCACGGCCCCGTCGGTCACTGGAAAATCGTCCGAGCTGGTAGAGCCCAGCACTAGCAGCTCGCCACCTTTGCTCACTACCAGACTGTGCGGAAACTCGTTTTTACTACCTCCCAGGTACGTGGCCCAGGCCCGCGCCGCTGGCCCCAGCTGGGTTACGTTGTACTTGATGAGTGCCATGTCGATGAGGCCCGCGAAGGTGGTCTGGAACGCGCCGAGGCTGACAGGGTAGCCCAGACTAAAGCTCAGCCCGCCCGAGTAGAGGTTGCCCTGAGCGTCGTAGGTGGCCGTGCAGCCCCAATTGGTCACGACCGAGCCCGTATAGGTCGCAAACACCAGGATAGGGTCAATGACCAGCGGCCGGGTGTGGTCGTAGCGGCCCACCACAAAGCGCACCGTGCCCGCCGCGCCCAACTGGTAGCGGCAGGGCACCAGCTGGCGCCGCCCGGCGGCATCGGGCTGCCAGGCCTGCGGAGCCAGCTCGCGCACGGTGCCCACGGTGGTAGCCACCAGCAGATTACCGGCGGCATCGAGCGATACGGGGGCGCCGGCGTGGCGCAAGCCGATGGCGGCCGGGTCGGCGCCCGGCGCCACCGTAAAGTCGTATTCCAGCTGCTGCTGGCCGTTTTCGTAAAGGCGCGCCTCCACGCCGGGCCACAGTTCGGGGTAGCGCAGCTCGCGGTAGCTGCGCACGTTGCTGGCCCAGTGGGCGGGGTCGCGGCCGTGTAAGTAGTTCCGGTGCTCGGGCGTGACTATGGCCGCTACCACTTGCGCGGTGGGCGCGGCATTCACGAAGCGCAGGTCGAAGGCGTGGCCGCGCAGGTCCTGGGTGGGGGTAGGCGCTTGCTGGCCCGCGGTGGGGTGGGCCAGCGCGCCGGCTTCGAGTAGCGCCAGGCGCCAGCCGTCGGCCTCGGCAAACAGCTGCCCGCCGCCCGGCAGCGCGGCGCGGTAGCGCACCGGCGGGGCCCACTGGCCCCGGTTTTCGATGAATTCCAGGCTTAGCTCGGGCGCCGAGCTGGCGGGGCTGCGCGCCACCGCCAGCTGCGCTAGTAAGCAGACAATCAGTGTAAAGATTAATTTCATCAAGCTGCTAAAATCGAAGTAAAATGCAGGTCCTCAAATATACACTGGTGCCAATAAGCTGTTCTGCAAAGACCTTCGCTGCTGGCCGGGACCGCGGCATAGCCGGTCGGTAAATTTTCGCGTATGCCTGCTTATTCTTTCACTATTTCGCCGCTTTCTTATGAACCAGGTAGCTGCTGGGGTGCACCAGCTTAGCATCAAGCGCTTTGTCAATGTGTATTTTGTGGAAACCGGCACGCCCGGCGAGTGGGTGCTGATTGACACTGGCCTGCCCGGCTCGGAAAAAGAAATAATAGCTGCCGCCGACAAGCTATTTTACCCCGGCACTCACCCCGAAGCCATCATCCTGACCCACGGCCACCTCGACCACGTGGGCTCGGCCAAGGCGCTGGCAGCGCACTGGCACGTGCCCGTGGTGGCGCATCCGCTGGAGCTGCCCTTCCTCACGGCCAAAGCGCTGTATCCGCCCCGCGACCCCACCGTGGGCGGCTCGCTGGCGTTTGTCAGCCGGTTTTTCCCCACGCAATTGCCTAATCTGACGAGCGTAGTGGAAGCCCTACCCCTCGACGATGAGCACCCGCCGCACCTGGCGCAGTGGCGCTGGCTGCACGTGCCGGGCCACGCGCCGGGCCAGATTGCCCTTTTCCGCCTCGCCGACCGCACGCTCATCGGCGCCGATGCCTTTGCCACTACTAAACACGACTCGGTGCCGTCGATACTGCTCGGCATTCCGAAAATCAGCCGCGCCGGTACGCCCTTCAACTACGACTGGCAAGCCGCCAAGCGCTCGGTTGAGCTGCTCGCCGACCTAGAGCCAGCTGCCATCGGCTGTGGCCACGGCCCGGTTATTAAAGGCCCCGAGGCCGCGGCCGGCCTGCGCCACTTAGCTGATAACTACCCCATTCCGGCGCACGGCCGCTACATCCATGAGCCAGCCATTACCGACGGTAGTGGCGTAGAGCACCTACCCCCGCCCGTGGCCGACAACCTGCCCAAGCAGGCCGCCGCTATCGGGGTGGGCCTGCTGCTGGCTGGCGCCGGCTGGCTGCTGGTGGGCGGCCGCCGCAAGCGCAAGGTTCGCAAAGCCAAGCCAGTGGCTTAGCGCTGCGCATTATTTTTGCCCAGAGAGGCGGAGGCCCGGTTTTTGTCCGGCGGGCTTCCGCCTTTTTATTGTTGATTTTCTATGCTGCGCTGTTTGTTGGCCGGGTTGTTTCTGCTCTCGGCCCCTGCTCTACCCCCCGCTTTCTACACCACCTATACTTACACGGCCTACACCGTGTACGACCACACCACCGGCGAGCCGCCAACCCAGGTGCCGGGGGTAGGCGGCACGCTGGCGCTACGCGCCGATGGCACCTACGACAAGCGCCTGAGCCTGCTGATGGGCGACAGCGGCCCGCGCTACTTCGCGCAGCACGGCCGCTTCACGACCAAGGGCGACAGCATACTTTTTAAGTTTACCGACCTAAAAGGGCCCGATGTGCAGCGCGGCACCTTCCGCTACGAGCCGGCCACGCAGCGCCTCAGCATCAGCATTGCCGGCTATCCGCCCGGCAACAAGGGCGTGTACGAGCTAGTGGCGGCGCCCGCACCGCCCGCCGCCCCGAAGCGCCGGTAGCTACCCGCCCTCCGGCTTTGCTAACTTGCACGCGCATTCGGGCGCCCTACCCCCACCCCGCGCCCGAACTGCTCATTGCTAACTGTTAATTGATATTTGAAGAATGGGACGCGCATTTGAATTTCGGAAAGGCCGCAAAATGAAGCGGTGGGACCGCATGTCGAAAGACTTTACCCGCATCGGCAAGGAAATCGTGATGGCCGTGAAAGAAGGCGGCCCCAACCCCGACAGCAACGCTCGCCTGCGCACGGCCATGCAAAACGGCAAGGGCGTGAACATGCCCAAGGACCGTGTGGAAGCCGCCATCAAGCGCGCCACCGGCAAGGATGAGAAAGATTACCAGGAAGTTGTGTACGAAGGCTACGGCCCGCACGGTGTGGCCATTGTGGTCGAAACTGCCACTGACAATCCCACCCGCACCGTATCGAACGTGCGCCTGTACTTCAACCGCAACAGCGGCGCGCTCGGCACGGCCGGCTCTTCCGACTACACTTTTACCCGCAAGGGCGTATTCAAGCTGGCTGCCGAAGGCCTCGACCCCGACGAGCTGGAACTGGAACTAATCGACGCGGGCGCCGAAGACGTGTACGCCACCACCGAGGAAGACGAGCACGGCGCCGAGCACAAGTACATCGTGGTCGAATCAGCCTTCAGCGACTTTGGCCAAATGCAGAAGGCCCTGGATGCTAAAGGCGTGAACATCGTGAGCGCCACCTTGCAGCGCGTGCCCAACACCACCGTATCGCTCACCGACGAGCAGGCCGAGGAAGTGGAAAAGCTCATCGACAAGCTCGAAGAAGACGAAGACGTGCAGGCCGTGTACCACACCATGGGGTAGGGCTGCTTTTTTCGTCATGCTGGGCCTTGGCTGCTTGGTAAGCGCACGCAACCGCCGCTAGTCTTTGCTGACTAGCGGCGGTTGCCGTTTGGGGTGTAATTGCCTAGGCAGATTTACTATACATTCGCAAAAACAGCCTTACCCTTCCGCGTAAAACTTATTTGCTTATGGCCGCCAACTTCTTAGACCCAGGCGCCAACAAGGCGCTTATCAGCCGCTTCTTTACCCTGATGCCCGACGCCCGGCCGCGCTGGGGAACCATGACCGCGGGCCAGATGCTCGTGCACTGCGCCGACCAGCTGCGCGTGAGCCGCGGCGAGAAGCGTGTAACCTCCCTGCGCGTGCCGGGCTTGCTGCGCCCGCTGCTGAAGTGGTATTTCATAACGCGCATGAAAGAATTTAAGCACAATATGAAGACGCTGCCCGAGCTGGATGCCAAGCGCGGCATGACGCCGCCCGTTAGCTTCGCCACCGACCACGCCACGCTCATCAGCCTTTTATCGCCGGCACGGTACAGCCCGATGGGCATTGACCATCCGCTGTTCGGCCATATGTCGGCGCAGGAATTTGGGGAAATCACCTGGAAGCACCTCGACCACCACTTGCGGCAGTTTGGCGCCTGAGCGGTTGCCCCCAGTGGCACTAGTCTTGCCCAACTGGCCGTGTTTGTCGTTTCTTACAGTTATCTATGGCCAACAAAATTTCTCTTGCCACTGCCCCCAGCTACCCCTGGGGCGCTGCCTGCACCGGCTGGCATTTAGTTCAAAACCCACAGTTAGGCGTTATTCAAGAAACTATGCCGCCCGGCACGGCCGAAGTGCGTCATTTTCACCACTTGGCTCAGCAGTTTTTCTATGTCCTGCGCGGGGAAGCCACCTTTGAGTTGGCTGGCGAAACGCTGCGGCTGGGGCCGGGCGAGGGCATCTACGTAGCGCCGCGGCAGGCGCACCAGCTACGCAATGAATCGGGGACGGCGCTAGAGTTTTTAGTTGTTTCTACCCCCCATGCGCATGGTGACCGGGTGCTCGCGCCGTTACCTACGCAACTCTCGTAGTTTGGCTCGTGCCTTTGCAAACGCCACTTGTCTTGCCAGACTGGTGGCGTTTGTTGTTTCTTGCGATTACTTATGAAAATTCTACTGCTACTCCCTTGCCTGCTGCCTTTGGCGGCGCTGGCCCAACCCTCTTCCCCGCAGCCTGCTCCTGATGCCAACATCCAACGCTTAGTAGGCGAGGTTTCGGCCAAAAACCTCGAAGCCGACGTGCGCAAGCTGGTGAGCTTCGGCACGCGCCACACCCTGAGCGACACCCAAAGCAAAACCCGCGGCATCGGCGCGGCGCGCAAGTATGTGTTTGCCGAGTTTGAGAAGTACAGCAAGGCCGGCGGCAAGCGCATGACCGTGGAGATGGATACTTTCCTTATGAAGCCCGACGGCAAGCGCGTTGACAAGCTCACCCCGATGGCCAACGTGCTGGCGACCATTCCCGGCACTGACCCTACCGATAAGCGGGTGATTGTGATGAGCGGCCACATCGACTCGCGGGTGACCGACGTGATGAACCGCACCGCTGATGCGCCCGGCGCCAACGACGACGCCTCGGGCGTGGCCGCCGTGATGGAAGTGGCCCGCGTGCTGGCCGGCCAGAAGTTTCCGTGCACCATTAAGCTGGTGGCGGTGCAGGGCGAAGAGCAAGGCCTACTCGGCGCCGACCACCTAGCCCGGCGCGCCAAGCGCGAAGGCTGGAATGTAATTGCGATGCTCAACAACGACATCGTGGGCAACTCGCACGGCTACGACCCCGAAATCACGGATACGCTGCACCTGCGCGTATTCAGCGAGGGCGTGCCGGCTACAGAAACCCCCGAGCAGGCGCGCCTGCGCCGCCAGCTCAGCAACGAGAACGACGCGCCCAGCCGCCAGCTGGCCCGCTACGCCGTGAGCGCCGCCCACCAGTACGTGAATGACGGTGGCTACTCGGTGCTGCTGGAGTATCGGCCCGACCGCTTCCTGCGCGGCGGCGACCACACGCCCTTTAACCAGCAAGGCTACGCGGCCGTGCGCTTCACCGAAACCAACGAGAACTTCAACCACCAGCACCAGGACCTGCGCACCGAAAACGGCATCGTGTACGGCGACAAGCCCGAGTACGTAGACTACCGCTACCTGCGCCACACCGCCCAGGTCAACCTGGCTACCATCGCCAGCCTGGCCTCGGCGCCCGCCGCCCCAGTCAAGGTAGAAGTCCTCACCGCTAAGCTCACCAACCGCACCGAGCTGCGCTGGCAAGCCCCGCAGGGCGGCCCTACCCCCTCTGGCTACGTCGTGCTCGTGCGCGAAACCAGCGCCCCGCAGTGGCAGCAGCGCTTCCCCATATCAGGCACTACCGCCGACCTCGGGATTAGCAAAGACAACTACATTTTCGGCGTAGTGAGCGTCGATGCCGCTGGGCACGAGAGCGCGCCGGTGCTGCCGGTGGTGGGGCGGTAGAGTTATGCAAGAGCACAAAGGCTTTTTACTGCTATGCCTGCTATTTGGCTTAGGGCTGTGTGCTGCAACCTATCAAGAGCAAGGGGGTGGCTCGATGGTAGGGGCTCTGATGTTGGTATTGCTGATAGGCCTCATGGGCCTGGCACTGCTGCTCGTGGCGCTAATACGCGTGCTAAAGCGTGCTGACCTACCATGGCCCCAACGGCTAGTGCCGCTGGCTAGTTGGGCTGTTCCATTGTTAGTGAGCTACTCACTAAGCAGCTACCTCACCCGCCTTGACCGAGTGCCTAAC
>CALMOO010000325.1 GCA_937871705.1 uncultured Hymenobacter sp. | reverse complement strand
ACGGCCTGGGCTTATTGCCATGTTCCCAACGGCTCGCGGGTCGATATGACGGCGGCCATCGAGGGCCAGGTCGAGCGCTTTGCGCCGGGCTTCCGCGACCGCATCATCGGCCGCCACACTTTCGATACGGCTCAGCTGGAGAGCTATAATCCGAACTACGTGGGCGGCGATATCAATGGTGGTCTGCTCGATGTCAGCCAGTTATTTACGCGTCCAGCGCTGCGGGCTTCGCCCTACCGCACGTCGCGGGCCGGGCTCTACTTGTGCTCGTCGGCTACGCCGCCTGGCGGAGGGGTGCACGGCTTATGCGGCTATTATGCCGCCCGCCGCGCCCTGCGCGACGTATTTCACTTGCCCATCGCACCGCTGTGGCAGGCTTGAAGCTGGCTATTTAGAAGAACGAAGCTCATTTTTAGTAAAATTCAGGACTTACGCCGAGACTGCTTAGTAGCCAGCTCACGCACCGATGAGCTGGGCCGTTTACTCGAAAGCACGGCGGGAAACAAGTTGTTCGTAAATCCTGATGAATAATAAGAAAGCCAGTTAAATGATGACAATTTTTAGCATCATTCTTTTACCTTTGGTGCATTCAATTCCTCACGTTGAGGATTGTTTTTATACCGAGGCGCGGAGAGACTGACTCGCTGAACCGCCGACAACCCCTGGCTACCCGCCAGAAAGGTGCCAACTGAAGGCCAGTGCAAAGTTGCCTGGCTATTATAAAAACAACGACCCGTGTCTTATTTCAGCTACTTCCGCGCACCATCCGCCACGCGTACTGCCTTGCAGTGCTGTTGTTGTGGCATGTCGGCCGTAGCTAACGGCACCCGGTAAGCGCCTCCGTATTTCGGTAGCGGCTGCTTTGCCAGCTGGGCTTCTTCCTGGTACCTCGGGGCGGAAAGTTTCTACGTGGAGCTTCGTATCGCGTATCGCTTTTTTGGGTGCCGTTGCGAGTCTGCATGCCTCAAGCCAACTATCGGGAAACAAGGGGGTAGGCTTTGGGAGAACTTCGCCAGCCTGCGCTTAGGCACTCACTCTAAGTCTAACAATCTACTTTATAGCGGCCCGGCGCTTTCACCGCCCACGTAGCTCCGCTGTGTGCTTTTGCTGGCTAAGCTGGTTGTTCTGCTACTCGCCTGGCGCTTTTTAAGGGCCGTTTCGTTTTTCTGTGGCTGCTCGGCCGGCATTTCGTGCTTCTGTTTCGCTCGTTCTGGCGGCACTTTTTTCATTCACAACTTTTTGGTTAACTCGCTTATGTCTACCGTTTCTCCTATTCTCAGTAAGCGTGCCTTCACCCTGCACGAAGATTGGGTAGTTGTTGTGCTCGGCGCGCTGCTTATTGGTTTGTCGATTGCAGGGCTGCCCTTTGCCGTGCCGGTGTTTAACTGGGCCACTGGCACCGAGCTGGTTGGTAAAGTATTTAGTGCGAGCAATCTACAGCTAATCCTGTGGCAGTTTCTGTACCTGGCGGCCGTGGCGGGCGTAGGCGCCTGGCTCACGGGCAAGTCGGTGCGCAACTTTGCCCTGGGCTTTCCGCTCGTGTACGGCCTCACGCTGGTGGCCCTGGTGATAGCCGGCAGTGCCCAGGCGCGCGGGCTGGGATTGGAAAGCGTGATTTTCAGCTTATTAATCGGGCTGCTGGTCAGCAATGTGCTGGGCCTGCCCGACTGGCTGCGGGCCACGCTCACCACCGAGCTGTTTGTGAAAATTGGGCTAGTGCTGCTGGGCACGAGCATTATCTTCGCCGATATTCTGAAGGCGGGCTCGCTGGGGCTGGTGCAGGCGCTGCTAGTGGTGCTGTCGGTGTGGTACGTGGCCTTCTGGCTGTGCCGCCGACTGAAGGTTGACGATGAGCTAACCATGATGATTGCCAGCGGTGTATCTATCTGCGGAGTGTCGGCGGCCATCGCTACGTCAGGCGCCATCAAGGGCGACCCCAAGAAGCTGTCCTACGTCATTTCGCTGGTGCTCATCACGGCCATTCCGATGATGATACTCATGCCGTATGCCGCCCGCTGGCTGGGGCTCTCGCAGGAAGTGACCGGCGCCTGGCTCGGGGGTAGCATCGACACGACGGGCGCCGTGGTGGCTTCGGGCACATTGGTAGGCGAAACGGCCCTGAAAATCAGCACCATCGTTAAGTTTTCGCAGAACGTGCTGCTCGGCGTGGCCGCCTTCGCCATCTCGCTCTATTGGACTTATACCAACCACCCCGCCGCTGGTGACGCTGACACCAAACCCACGCTGGCCATCATCTGGGAGCGGTTTCCCAAGTTCGTGCTGGGCTTTGTGGCCGCGTCGCTGGTGTTTTCCTTTTTGATTTCGCCCGCCACTACCGAGGCTGTGAAAGGTGGCTTGAAGAGCGCGCAAGGCTTGTGGTTTGCGCTGGCTTTCACCAGCATCGGGCTCGAAACCAAGTTCAGCGAGCTGTTCAAGCAGGAGAATAAACGGCCGCTTTATGCTTTCCTGCTGGCCCAAACCTTCAACGTCTTCATTACGCTGGCCATCGCGTCCTACCTGTTTCGGCAGCCTAGCTAGGCTGGCTTGATGTGGTGCCTACCGCCACCAAGGCGGGCAGCGTGGCGTAGCCATTTGCCGGCTGGCAAGGGGTAAGGTTGGGCTGGTTTCCCGCCTTAGCTTCACAGGTCCTACCCCCCTGCTGCCCGGCAATGGCCGGTAGTGCTAGGGCAGCAGCTGCTTAAAGAAGGGCTCCAACTCATTGGCCATCAGACCGTGGTCTTCCACGTTTGGGTGGCCGCCGCAGCCTCGGGGGTGCATCGGCTTAAAGCAATACAC
>CALMOO010000324.1:4404-5832 GCA_937871705.1 uncultured Hymenobacter sp. | reverse complement strand
GATTATCACTGGCGAGCGCGGCCGGCAGTACCACTGCCACCCGGTATTTCTGCTGCGCAACCGGCAAATAGGCCGCGTGCCCGACGAAGTGGAAGACTTGGGCTTGCGCCTCACCCTCGACCAGATTGACCCGGTAAAGGGCAAGTTCACTATCGCCGTCAGCACTACGGCCAAGGACTATATCGTGCTCAAAGCCACCGAGAAGCCCTTTATCAACCTGCTTTGGGGGGGCACCCTGCTCATGGGCCTAGGCTTGACCTTGAGCATCCGGCAACGCCGCAGTGCTAAGGCTAAACCGGCGCCCATGCCTCGGGCTGGGCGCGCTGGTGCTACCCGTCCTCAAGCAGTGGCTTAGTTAGGTTGCTACCGATAGCTACAGCGCGGGCTTCTCACTTTTGTGAGGAGCCCGCTTTTTTGGCTACTATCTGTTCTTATTTGTTCTTCTACTCAGCAGAGTATAATCTTGGCGTTCTCGCACTAAGATTTTTTTACGGGACTTTCCAATCAAACCTTTTCCGTAGCACTTTTCTTTTCTGGCTGGCTGAGCCTGTAGCCACTAGGCGCCGGCTCAGCTTTAGCGGCTTATTCAGGTTGGCTTGCTGCTTTTATCTAGCTTTTGTTTTTTGTTTCATGCGTGTTGGCATATTTGGTACTGGGCGGGTGGCGTCGGCGCTAGCGCCGGGCCTGGTAGCAGCGGGCCATCAGCTAGCCTTTATAGCCAGCCGTGGGCTGGTGGGTGCACCCGCAACTGCGCTAGCCGGCTACCCTCTCCTGGTGCTTGGCCCAACCCAGCCCCTACCCCCGGCTGACCTCTACCTGCTCGCCGTGCCCGATGCGGCGGTGGCGAGGCTACTCGCTACCCTGCCCTGGCCGGCTGGTGCGCTTGTAGCCCACTTGGCCGGCGCCCTGCCGCTGGCTGTTTTTGAGGGTGCGCCGCAGGTGCAAGGCGGGGTGTTTTATCCCTTGCAAACCTTCAGTGCTGGCCGGGCTATCGACTGGCCGGCCGTGCCGCTGTTTGTGGAAGCTGTGGCTCCAGCTGCCGAGGCTACCTTGCTGGCGCTGGCGCGTAGCCTGAGCCAGCGGGTAGCGGTGCTCGACTCGGCGCAGCGGCTGCGGCTGCATCTGGGCGCCGTGTTTGCCAGCAATTTCACCAATCATGTGCTAGGCGTCGCGCACGCGCTGCTGGCCGAAGCCGGGCTCGACTTTGCCCTGCTGGCGCCATTAGTGCGCGAGACTGTAGACAAGGCCTTAGCCGCGCAGCCCACCCCTTTTGCGGTGCAGACTGGCCCCGCGGCGCGGCGCGACACGCCTACACTGGCGGCGCACACGGCCGCGCTAGCGGCGCACCCGGCCTGGCAAGCACTATACACCCAGCTCACGCAGAGCATTCAGGCTGCTACCCCCCCTTCTGGCGCCTACCCGCCCAGC
>CALMOO010000324.1:0-4394 GCA_937871705.1 uncultured Hymenobacter sp. | reverse complement strand
TGCAACCCTCTACCATCCGCTTTCAGTTTCAGGACGGCCAGCCGGCCCAGACGCACGTCGCGGCCAGTGGCGAGTCGGTGCTCGATGTGGCACTCAATAATGGCATTCAGCTGCAGCACAACTGTGGTGGCGTGTGCGGCTGTAGCACTTGCCACATCTACGTCGAGCAGGGCATGGATGAGTTGCCGGAAATTTCCGATAAGGAAGAAGACTTTATCGACCGCGCCATCGGCCCGCGCCTCAACTCGCGCCTGGCCTGCCAGTGCGTGCTGCCCAACCAGCAGTTGGCGCTGGTAGTTACCATTCCGACGCAGCACTTCCTGGGGCACTGAGTTGAGGTGCTGATTATTTTATTTGTTGACGTGGTAGCGTGCTACTTACGCGGGCTATCAAGATAAATAAATCGGCACACATAAAAAATTAATTAGCACATCAGCCAATCACCACATCAGCATTATGAATCATTACGAGCCGCCCATCGAGTGGGCCGACCACGAGGATGTGGCCATTGCGCTCTACGAAAAGTTTGGCGACGATTTTACTGAAGCCAAAATCTATCGCATTCGCTTCACCGAGCTGCTGGAATGGGTGCTGGAGCTACCCAACTTTGCTGGCACCCGCGAGCAGTCGACTGAAGGCCATTTAGAGCAAATCCAGGCCAAGTGGGTGTATGAGTGGCGCGACCACCAATAAACTCAACCCCGCCGGCCCGCGGGCCGTATGAAGTTGCCGGGCCAGCACCGGCGGAGCTTATTAGTAAGCTGCCTGTGTGCCAACCCGTTATTTTTTCTTCTTTACCCAGGTCATGAAAACCGGAACAGTAAAATTCTTCAATGAGGCCAAAGGATTTGGCTTCATTACCGACGACACCACCCGCGAGGAGTTCTTCGTGCACGTCACGGGCCTCAATGGTGGCCAGATTCAGCAAAACGACCGGGTAGAGTTTGAAACCCAGGAAGGTCGCAAAGGCGTCAACGCCGTTAACGTACGTCGCATCTGAGGTTTACTACTTAGCCTAAACACGAAAGTCCTTTCCGACAAGCGGAAAGGACTTTCGTGTTTGTAGCGCTTACTTGGCTCGTGCTATTCGCAGACTCGCAGCGTCCGCGCTACCCTACTACTCTACTTCGGCCAGGCGCACTACCAAGCCATCGACGCGGGGCGCTAGGCGAATCTGGCAGCTGAGGCGGCTGGTTTCGTGCAGCACGGGTAGCGTGTCGAGCATGGCCCATTCGTCGTCGCTCGGCTCGGGCAGGGCGGGGCCGGCCAGCACTTCTACGTGGCAGGTGGCGCACAGGGCCATGCCGCCACACGTAGCCTGGATGGGGTAGTCGTTGGCTTTTAACAACTCCATCAAACTCAGCCCCATATCGGTCGGGGCTTCCAGCTCGCGCCGCTGGCCGGGCGCTTCTTCCACGTAAATACGGACGTCGCTCATTGATTGGCTATTGGCTGTTAGCTCGTGGCTGTTGGCTTTTTTGCACGAAGCTAAAAACCAATAGTTAGGAGCTAACAGCTTGAAATTACATAGTGGGTACCCCGTTGACGGTCGTGTACTTAAGGGTATATTTTTTGTCGGGGTAGATGTACTTGAACGCGCCCTGGCACATAAGCGCCGCCTCGTGGAAGCCGCAGAGAATAAGCTTGAGCTTGCCGGGGTAGGTATTGATGTCGCCGATGGCGAATACGCCGGGTAGGGAGGTGCTGTAGTCGAGGGTATTCACCTTCACAGCGTCATTTTCCAGCTCCAGGCCCCACTCACCGATGGGGCCGAGCTTGGGCGTGAGGCCAAATAATGGCACAAAAGCATCGAGTGGCACGGTTACAGCTTCACCGTCGTTGCCGGTAATGGTCACTTGCTGCAGCATGTCCTCGCCGTGCAGGTGCGTGACGTTGGAACTGAGCACGAGCCTGATTTTGCCGGCATCGGCTAGGGTTTTCACCTTTTCGGCCGAGTCGGCAGCGCCACGGAAGGTAGTGCCCCGGTGCACCAGGGTCACCTCTGCAGCGATATTGGCCAGGAAGTTGGTCCAGTCGAGGGCCGAGTCGCCACCGCCGGCAATCACGATTTTCTTATCGCGGAAGTGCTCCGGGTCGCGCACCATGTAGTGCACGCCCCTACCCCCCTCAAAGCGCTCGAGGCTCTCGACGGCGGGCTTGCGTGGCTCGAACGAGCCCAAGCCGCCCGCGATGGCCACGGCCTTGCACTGAATCTCGGTGCCGTCGGTGGTGTAGAGCTGGAACGAGCCGTCGTCGAGCTTGGCGAATCGCGCTACCCGCTCGCCCAAGGTGAAAGTGGGGTGGAAGGGCTCGATTTGCTTCATCAGGTTGGAGACCAAGTCGCCGGCCAGCACCTCTGGGTAACCCGGAATGTCGTAAATCGGCTTCTTGGGGTAAATCTCGGTGAGCTGGCCGCCGGGCTGCGGCAGGGCATCAACGACGTGGCAGCGCAGCTTGAGCAATCCAGCTTCAAAAACGGCAAACAGGCCCACTGGCCCAGCCCCGATGATGCAGATATCCGTCGAAATAATCTCGGGCATTACAGGAATATTATGTATTTAGAATGAGCACAAAGGTACGACCGAGGCGGCCGGCTGACTAGAAAACACCTGCTTTCAAGCTTAGGTTTACTTGCATTGGCCCGGTTTTCGTTTTAATAATGCTTCGACCGAATACTTTCTTTGCTTATGTCTTTTTTCGCTCCTACCCCCCTCGCGCGCTTGGCCGCCCTGGCTTTGCTGGGTGCCACTGCCTGCACGGCGCCCCGCTCCATTACCACCTCGGGCAAAGTCACGCCGGAAGGCGAGTTTCGGTTAGCTTATAACCAAGGATTCAACGTGGGCACGGCGCCGCTGAGCAAGGCCGGCACTGCCGTCAAGAATGCAGCGAGCCAGCTCGGCAACCAGGCGGCCGGTGGCCAAAAGGTAAATTACTCAGATGCCGTGAGCGACGTGCAAACCGCGGGCCTGGCCTACCTGCTCGACCCCGTGCAGCCTACCGCCGACTTGAGTATTCGCTACGGCGTCATTCCGCGCCTCGATGTAGGCTATAAGTACGCCTTTGGCTCACACGTTTTCGACACGCAGTACCAGCTGCTGGGTCCCACGGGCTCGGTCGAAAACCCGGAGCGCGGCGCCGCCAGCGGCACTACCTACGCCAGCGTGGGGCTGCAATACGCCATTCAGCGCACGGGCCTGCCCAATCTCTCGTTTCTCACCGACGTCAACAACCTGCTGGGCCTCTCGGCTACGCGCCACGACGTGCTTATTCCACTCACCGTCAGCCAGTCGTTTGGGCCCGAGGAGAGCATCGGGGCCATCAGCTACGGCGCGGTGTACGCCCACTCGTGGGTAAGCTACGGCTTCACGCCCAGCAACTTGTACAACCGTGCCGGCACGGCGGCCCTACCCCCCCTTGAGCGCCAGAGCCGCAATTTCTCATCCTATGGCCTGTTTCTAAACGTGAAGGTGGGCTACAAATACGTGTATGTGGTGCCTGCTGTCAGCGTCTACTACCAAAACTACGGCAACTACACGCTGGTCGATGGCAGCACCACCTCGCTAAGCGGCGTTACGTTTATCCCATCGCTGGGCGTGCAGTTTCGCATTCCGAGCTTTAAATAATCGCCGGCCGTTGCGAGCCTGCGAAGCAATCGCACCAGAACAACTCGTTTGGGTATCGTTCGGGTGCAATTGCTTCGCAGGCTCGCAACGACCGGCTATTTTGTTTATCACCCCTCTGAATAACTCATGAAAATACTCTACGGCGTACCCGGCGAGGGCCTCGGCCATGCTACCCGCAGCAAAGTCATTATTGCGTGGCTGCTCGGCCAGGGGCACAATGTGCGGGTGGTGAGCAGCTCGCGGGCCTTTGCGCTGCTCGATAAAACTTTCCCCGGCCGGGTGCTGGAGATTATGGGGTTCCACTTGGCCTACAAGCAGCTTACGGTCTCGAAGTCGCGCACGGTGGGCCTCACGCTGCGCACCGCGCCGGAGGCCTTGCGCACCAACTTTCGGCAGTATCGGCAGCTGCTGCACGGCTTTCGGCCCGAGGTGGTGGTTTCGGACTTTGAGTCGTTCAGCTACTTGTATGCCAAGCTGCTGCGGGTGCCAGTTATCAGCATCGATAACATGCAGATTATCAACCGGGCCGAGCTTGACGTAGCTGTGCCCAGCACCGAGCGCGAATCGTACGAGGTGGCGCGCTACATCGTGAAGGCTAAGCTGCCCCGCGCCCGGCATTATTTGATTACGACGTTTTTCGCCTTACCCTTGCGCCAGCGCTACGCCGAGAATACTACGCTGGTTCCCAGCATTGTTCGGCCCGAGATTCAGGCGGCGCAGCCTACCCGCGGCGACTATGTACTCGTTTATCAATCAGCCACTAACCAGGGC
>CALMOO010000323.1 GCA_937871705.1 uncultured Hymenobacter sp. | reverse complement strand
TCGCCGACGAAGCAGATCACCTCGCGGTCAGGCAGCGCGAGCGCGAGGCCCATGCCAGAGCCGTTAGCTGCGCCCTGCTGCCCCTGATAAAACCACTCAAAAATGTGCGCTTGGTCTTGCGCGCTGATGCCGCAGCCGGTGTCCTCCACACTAATACGCACCCGGCGTTCGGCCGGCAAAGCCTGAATACTAACTGTAATTTGCCCACGCTCGGGCGTGTATTTCAAAGCGTTAGACAACAGATTAAATAACACCTTATCTAGTATGTTGATGTCGAACCACAGCCGTACGCTCGGCTCGGCGGGCAAAAACCGCAGCCGAATGCCCCGCTGCCGGGCCGGCTTCTCAAACACATCCATAATCTCGCGCACGAAGGCGACCAGGTTGCCCTCGGAGGCGCGCACGGGCATCTTACCCACGTCGATTTTGCGAAAATCCAGCAGCTGGTTCACCAGTTGCAATAGGCGCTGCGTGTTGCGGCGCATCAGGCTCAGGTCGTGGCGCTGGCTCGCCGTTAGGTCGGCTCCATTCGTGAGCAGCTCCTCTAGCGGGCCCATGATGAGGGTAAGCGGCGTGCGCAACTCGTGCGAGAAGTTGGTAAAAAACCGCAGTTTGGCTTCCGTCTCGACTCGCGCTTGCTCGGCTAGTACTTGCAGCTGGTTGCGCTGGGAGCGAATTTCCTGGTTCTGGCTCGTCAGCTTGCCCGTAATGCGGCGGTTGTGGCGCAAGGCCCGCCAGATTACTACCCCCGATGCAATGGCCCCCAGCAGGGCAAGGGCCATCACGTACAGCGCCGTGCGCTGGCTGGTGTAAACAGCGGTTTGGGCCTGCAGCAAGTGCTGCTGCCGCTCAATGTCCTGCTGCTGGCTAGCCAGCTTTTCGGTTTGCATCTTGGTCGTCAGCACGTTGGTCGAGTCGATGACCATGGTGCCGAGGATGTTTTCCTTCTCAAAGGGCTGCTTGCGCAGAATCTTCATCGCCGTGCGGATGGCCTCGTCGCCCCCCGGCGAGTAGAGTAGGCTAGCGGCCAGCACCTTATCCTGCACCAGCTGAATGCCGCCTAGCGGCCCGGGCAGCCCATCTACCCCCACTATGCGCACCCGATTCAGCCCGAGCTGGTGGCACACTTGGTAGGCGCCCAGCGCCATGCGGTCGTTGTGCGCAAAAATCAGGTCTACCTCGGGGTGCGCGCGCAGCACGGCTGGTAGCTGCCGCACCACCGAAGGGCGCTCCCAGTTGGTTTGTACCGTTGCGGCCAGGTGCATGCCGGGGTAGGCCGCCAGCGCCTGCGCAAAACCCTTGTGCCGGTCGGCGGCCGGCGAAGAGCCCGCCGTGCCGAGCACTTCGAGCACGTTGCCGTGCTGGTGCAGCAGGCTACTCACGTAGTTGCCAGCCGTTTGGCCTACTTCGAGGTTGTTGCCGCCCACATACGCCGTGTAGAGCTGAGAAGTAGTGCGTCGGTCCAGGATTACCACCGGAATGCCTCGATTGTAGACTTCCTCCACAATCGGCGTCACGGGCCCGGCCTCATTAGCCGAGACAATCAGCAGGTCGATGCCTTCGGTTAAAAACTCCCGGATGTGCTGCTCCTGCAAGGCGCTATTATCGCGAGCGTCCTTCATGCGAAAGCTCACCTGCGGGTAGAAGCTTAGCTCCTTTTGCATCCCCGCCAGCATGGCCTGGCGCCAAGCATCACCATTGGTGCATTGCGAAAAACCAATGCGGTACACCGGTGGGGCTGGGGCTGCGCAGCCGCCTACCAGCAGGCAGCAGAGCAGCCCCAACCCGCGTGCTACCAGCGAGCACTGACTCTTCCAAGCAGCTGCCAGAGAGTTCATGTGGGTGGGAATAAGAAGCAAATCAGTAGCAATAGCACAGAACCCTATCTCTGCGTTGGCGAGGTAGCCGTACGAAAGTAAGCAGGATGCCTGGTACTACTTCCGGCCAGCAACCCCGGGGTAGGGCTCAGCTATGCGGGCTGCGCGGGTAGCGCGGCGGCTGCCGCAAGGTGGCGGCGCAGCCTTATGGCACGAGCAGCTTCTTGGTCAGCAGGCCTTGGTTAGCAAATACTTGCAAGGTGTACAGGCCACTGGCCAGGCCCTTAAGGTCGAGCGCCCGGGTAGCCGCGAGCTGCGACCGGGCATCTTCGCGCCACACCACGCGGCCGGTGGCATCTAGCACTGCCAGCGGCGCGCTGAGCAGGGTAGGCGGCGCCGCGAGCACGTAGCGGCCATCGGGGCTGGGGTTGGGCGACACCGTCAGGGCAGCGCTCAGGGCGGCGTCGCGCGTGGCCGTAACGGTGCCCGTAAATGCCACATCATCTACCTGAAGTACAGTGCCGGCAGTGGCCGTGGCGCCAGCGCTCAGACTGATAATTCCGGAGCTAAAAACCAGGCGTAGCGAGTCGGGCGAAGCGGAGGAAGTATACGTGAGCGGCACCTGAGCCAGCACGTAGGTCGAGGTAACGGTCGTGAGCACTTGCTTCGCGGTGGCGATAACCTGGATGCTGCCATTGGTGGTGCGCGTAAGCGCTACTTGCGCAAAGGCCCCATTGCTGGCCGTAGCGGGCTGCGGCCCCGAGAGCTTGTAGTAGAATTGCAGCTGCGCCGGCCGGGTGGTAAACGGAACACCGCCGGGCACGGTGATGTCGGCTCCCACCTTGGTGCCGATGCCCACTGCCCCCGGCAGGACTCCCAGCAGCGTCGTTTTGGTTTCGAGCCGGACGGCGTAGGTACCGCTGTGCGCGTCGGTCGTCTTGGTGAAAGTGCCGGTGGCTAAGGGGATGGGCAGCAAGGACATTGCCACATCGTCGGTCGTGAGCCAGCCTGTCGGCGAGTCGTTACCGTTGCGGACAGCCCAGGTTTCGAAGTCGCCATTGGCCACGGTTTGCGCGTGGGCCGGCGCCAGCGCCAGGCAAGAAAACGCCGCGGCGAGTACAAGGTGGAGAGGTATTTTCATGAGGTTTGAAGATGAGGTGTGAAGAAGAGAGCGCAAAGTAAAGGCTTTGTTGCCAACTATATAATCGGCTTACCGCTGGCTTGCGCCCGGCGCTACTGGTTCAGCGATTGCAGCCAGGGGAGGGCATCGGCCATCATGGGCACGATGCTGGTTTGGTGCGTGCCCCCCGGGATGGGAATGAACGTGACGTTGGTGGCGCCCGCCGCCTGAAACCGGGCGAATGTGCTAACCGAAGTTTGATAAAACACGCTTTCATCGGCCGTGCCGTGGTAGAGGCGGGTAGGGCTTTTGGGCACCCAATCCAGGAAGCTGTTTTGCGTGAGCTGCTGCTTCAAAACCGGCTCGCCGCTGGGGCTGCTCAGGGCGGCAAAGAACGTGGGCGTAAACAGCGCCGCCGGGCTGGTCGTGAGCTGCGCGTCAATGTCTTCGCGGGCCTTGGTGCCATCGAGCAGAGCGGGCAGCTTGGCCGCGTACTGAGGCTGAAAAAAATCGGTGAGGGGCCGGTTCCAGCCGTAGGTGGTGTTGTAGCC
>CALMOO010000322.1 GCA_937871705.1 uncultured Hymenobacter sp. | reverse complement strand
GCCTGGCCCAGGCCGAGCGCTACCTGCTGCAAGGCGCGGTGCCGGGCGGCACCATTCGCAACTTCCAGAGCTACGGCCACAAAGTAGGCGCCCTCACCGACGAGCAGAAATACTACCTCTGCGACCCCCAAACCTCAGGCGGCCTGCTGGTTTGCGTCGAGCCAGGTGCGAGCGAAGCCGCGGCGCAGGTCATTTTCGAGCAGCACGGCCTGGCGCTCGAAAGCTTCGGCGAGTTGCGCCCGCACGCGGCTGGCGAGCCGTGGATAGTATTGGAGTAAAGGACCTTTTGTCATTGCGAGCGCAACGAAGCAGAGCGCGTCAATCTTTCCTTCACGTTGAAGTAGTAAACCTATCAAAGCGAGCAACAAGAAAGATTGCCGCGCTCCACTTCGTTGCGCTCGCAATGACAGACGCTCCCCTAACAACAATCATCGGCCGCCTCGCGCCTACCCCCAGCGGCTACCTGCACTTGGGCAATGCCGTGAATTTTGTGCTCACCTGGCTGCTGGTACGCCAGGCCGGCGGCGTGCTCCACCTGCGCATCGACGACCTCGACCGCGCCCGGCTGCGGCGGCCATATCTAGAAAATATTTTCCGGGTAATTAATTGGCTGGGTCTTGATTACGACCACGGTCCCGGTGGTCCCGACGACTTTCTCAAGCATCACTCACAACTGCTGCACCTGCCCGAATACAACCAGGCGCTGCGGCGCCTGGCTCAGCAGCCGGGCCTGGTGTATGGCAGCCGGCGCTCGCGCACCGCCGTTGCGTCCGCAGCCCCCGCAGCGCTTGCTACCCCCGGTGTGGCGTGGCGGGTGCGGGTGCCCGCCAGCACCACTATCGGTTGGGAAGATGGCTGGCAGCAGGTGCTACCAGTGCCGCTGGCCGCCGAGATGCCCGACTTTATTATCCGCAAAAAAGACGGGGTAGCAGCTTACCAGCTCGCTTCGGTGCTCGATGATTTGCGCTTGGGCACTACCCTCATCGTGCGCGGCCTCGACCTGCGGCCCAGCACCGCGGCCCAGCTCTGGCTGGCGGCGCAACTACCCGAAACCAGCGCTTTTAGCGACCAGCGCATCAGGTTTTTCCACCATACCTTGCTCACCGATGCGGCGGGCCACAAGCTCAGCAAATCGACGCAAGCCGCCAGCGATGCTGGGGTGCTCACGCAGTTAGCCAGTCCCAGGCCAGTGTACCAGCACGTGGCTCACCTGCTGGGGCTGCCGCCCGAGGCAGGTGAGTCGCTGACCGCGCTACTTACCGCACTTCCCGCTTAAACTCCTCGGCCCAGTGGTCGGCCAGGCGGGTGGGTTCGGGGAGCTTGTAGCCGCGCAGGCAGCTGTAGGTGAGGCGTGTAGCGGTGGCTAGGTCGCAGCGGTGGCCCGCGCTTACGAAGAGGGGTAGGACCCGGTCTTTGCTGCGCAGCACTTCACCGAGCACTTCGCCGGTTCTGGCATCGGTGAGCAGGCTGCGGTCGCCTTTGGTGGGGCCGGGCTCCGAGAAGGTGCCGGTGAGCTTATTTTTGGCCACGCCAAACGTAGGCTTATCGAGCAGCACGCCCAGGTGCGCCGCAATGCCCATGCGGCGCGGGTGCGCAATACCGTGCCCATCCACCATAATCACGTCGGGCTGCTGCGTGAGCTTAGCGAAAGCCTGAATAACGTTGGGTGCTTCGCGAAACGAGAGCAGGCCGGGGATGTAGGGCAGCGGCACCGGGCCGTAGTTATACACCTTCTCCACCAGCTCCAGCGAAGGATACTTCAAGACCACAAACACCGACAAAATCGTGTCGGGCGTGGGAAAAGATGAGTCGCAGCCCGCAATCAGCTGCGGCTCGTGGGGTAGAGGCTCGGCGCGCAGGCGCTGGTGCAACTCGTGCGGCTGCGCACCAATACCGGGTCGGGCGCCGGGCCGGGCGGACGGAAATAAGCCATCGTGACAAGAACAAGAAGCTACCCGCGCCAGCGACTACCCAACAGGTGCCACCACGGGTAAGGTTGAACTAAGTCACTTGAACGTGGAATGGCGCGCCTACAGGTGGATGCCGGCTAGCTCCGACGTCTTCAGCACGTTGCCTATTAGGGCCAAATAGGCTTGCGCTGCCTTGGCTTTCAGCGGTTTGTCCTTGCCGAAATTGTTGTTTATTTCCTGGCGAAAACTTTCCCAGTTCGAGGCGTTCAGGCAGTCGAGCGCTACCGAAATAGTAGACGTAACTGAGTGCGCAGTATGCCACCAGCCGCACGGAATAAAAAGCGTTTCACCGGGGCCTACCGAGAAGGTGATGGGGGTAGCCTGGGCAAAAAGAGGGTACTGAGCCAAGTCAGCTTTCTTGATGTCCGGAATTTCCGAAACCCACTGGTTGTCAGCTTTAGGGTAAACGTAGGGCGTCTGGTCTGGCGGAATGACGGTAAATTCTTTGATGCCGTAGAGTTGCGTAATGTAGGCGTGCAGGCACATGTAGTCGTAGTGCACATAGGGGAACTGCCCCCCAGGACTGCCAAAAAACACCTCCAGCGTTTCGGCGCCGCCGAGCATGCTAGCCGGCATCAGCTTGCTGTGGCAGCGGTCGGGCATGGCGTACTTGAAACGCGGCATTACATCGGGCAATAGCTCGGGGTAGTCGCGTCCGAGCTGCAATTTGCAGGGGTAAGGAGCCGGGTTCTCTTTAGTTGAAATGGCCATCAGGTCGATGTAATCGCCCAGCTTGAAGGTTTGCCCTTCTACATTTACTTCCCGGTCGCCGTACGTCGCTTTAAAAAATTCCGGCGTAAACTTTTCTTTGGCCGCCCAGCCATCGCACGCATCACCAATCACCACGGGGCGGTTCGCAAACAGGTGGTCCTCTGCAAATTCCTCGTAAGTCATGCCGTATTTCTTCTCTACTACGAGCGTTCCGATGCGAGCTAACTCAATAGTTTTGGTAGCCATAAAAACGATTTTTTGTGGGGTTATTACTAGGGGTAAATATATGGATAAATGATAGATATGAGGTAATAATTTTTAAGATAATTAGTGAGTTCACCCCTAGAATACATCTTCTGAACCTACCGGGCGTAAAGGGATGCTATGGCTCTTTCCCCCCATTATGGTTGAACAACCCCATCCCGAACAACCCGCCGCCAGCGGCGCCGGCCCTTGGCTCGAGCGCCGCTACTACCTCGATGTGGCGCGTCCCCGCTTGGCGCCGGCCCAGCTTATGGCGCAGGTGCAGGCCGACCTGCCACATTTTTCGCCTGGACTATTAGCCGACTTTGAAAAGAAAAAAGGCCAGCAGGGCGAGCCCTTGCGGGTAGGCGACGAATTTAAAATTAAGATAGTAGGCCCCTGGAACGGCAGTGTGCGCGTGACGGAAGTGAGCGCTACGCACTTCGAGTTCATTACCCTGGAAGGCCACCCCGAGGCTGGCCGCATTCGTTTCGAGGCCCACCACCTCGATGAGCGGCCCGATGAGCTGCGCTTCGAGATTCGCTCCTGGGCGCGCTCGCGCGATGGATTGGTGGCCTTTGCCTACGACACCATTGGCGGCGGCCTGCTGATGCAGGAAGCTACCTGGACGGAGTTTTGTCGGCGCGTGGCCCAAGCCAGTGGCGGCCAAGCCTTGGCCAACGTGGTAGTAGAAACCTACAAGCACAACCCCGACGGCAGCATCAAGCTGACGAGAGAATGAGGAAAAAAGAATTGATTACCCCGCCACTATGGGAGCAGTACCAGGACCGCCTCGCCAGCTACGCCGAGGCGCCGGTCAATTACGACGCTGACGGCCAAAACGCCTACGCCGCGGCCAATGGCTGGCGCCTCGACGACTACGCCACCGACCTGCCGCCCGAGGCGCCCGGCCCGCCCGCTGAAGCTGGCTCCTTCGCCGCCGCACAGGATGTGCTGCGGCGCTACGCGTTTCCGCCGCCCAGCCTCATTACCGGCATTTTTAAGCCCGATGTGCCGCTCGAAAACCGCGTGATGGTGCTGCGCGGGCGGTTTTTATGCTTCACGTTCTGGTTTGGGGTGAAGGTGAGTGGCGTAACCGACGAAGCCGCCCGCCCTACCCCCCTCGGGTCTGAGCGAGTGTGGGGCTACGGCTACCGCACGCTGCAAGGC
>CALMOO010000321.1:11296-13628 GCA_937871705.1 uncultured Hymenobacter sp. | reverse complement strand
GGCCGGGGCAGTCGGTGCCGATGATGACTACGCGGGCCGCCCCCGCCGCAAACGCCTCACTAAACGCATCGGCCATGCGGGCCCCAAGCGAGCCGGCCGCCGGCTGCACGCGCCAGGGCAGGCCGGGCCACTCGGGTCGGGGCTGGTTGGGGTCGGCGGGGGGGGTAGGGGTCTCGGCGAGCCACACCGTGGCGGGCACCTGCGCGGCGGCTACGCCAGCGGCCGTCAGGGCCAGCAGCTCGCGGTACACGGCCAGCGCGGCCTCGGCCCCGATGCCAGCGGCCAGGCGAGTTTTCACTTTCCCCAGCACAGGTTCGCGGGCAAATATGAGCAGATGATTTGAATGGTCGGGCAGCGGGTGCATACGGAGGAGAAGCGATTTGATAGCCGCCGGCAAGCTACGACTACCAGCCCAGGCTGGTTTTGGCAGCCTCGCGAGCGGCCCCGCAGCTACAGCTTGCCCTGCCGAATCAGCCGCCGGTACAGGCCCAGCAGACGGGCCTGTGGCACCCCCAGGTAATACAGCAGCACGATTAGGGTGAAGATGGCTTGCAGCCGAAGCACCCCGTTGGCCAGGTACTTGCGCGCCGAGGTGGTTACGGCCCGGCGCAGTAGCCGAAACGGCGCCCGCGCCCGCAGTCGGCCCACGATTTCCTGGTCTTCCATCACCAGCAGGTTTTCGCGGTAGCCCCCGATTTGCTCAAACAGCTCGCGGCGCACAAACAAGCTTTGGTCGCCGAAGCGCACGGCCGTGAGCGGCAGGCGCGTGCACCACGCGCTAAACTGCAAAAACCAGTGCCGGTGGTCGAACGCTAGGCGGTAGCAGCCGCTGCCATAGCCCTGGCCAATGGCCTGGTGCAAGTCACGTAGAAAATTAAGGGGGGGGTAGGAGTCGGCGTGCAAAAAATAAAGCAGCGTGCCGCGCGCCTGGCTAGCTCCGTAATTCAGCTGCGACGCCCGGCCTTTGCGCGGGCAGCGCACCACCGTGGCACCGAGCTGCCGGGCCCGGCGGCGCGTGTCGTCGGTGCTACTGCCGTCGGCCACAATTATTTCTGGCGCCCGCTCGCCCACCGTGGCCAGCTGCAAGTACGCCAGCAAGTCGCCGATGTCGGCCTCGTTGTAAGTAGGAATGATGATGCTCACCAACCGCTCGCCTAAAGCGTCGGTTTCGCGGCGCTGGTCGGCAGCAAGCAAGGGCAAAACAGAAGACATACGCTGGCCGGGGCAGGCAAAGGCGGCGCCGGCCGCCTTGCCGCTGGGGCGCCCGCCGCACCAGGCAAATACGCTGCGGCTGCCCGCGCGTTGTCTTAAATTTTCTTCAAGGCCAATCAACGTGCCTGCGCCACAGCCAGGCAACCTATTAACCCAGAAGCTGTACTACCAGCGGCTCACGTCGAGCTAGTTGCCCGGTTCTTTTATATGACTTCCCTCTCCTTGCCCCATAAGCTACTGCGGCGGTTCGACCACTGGGCCGGGCCCGCGCTGGCCGTAGTAGCCCTGGGCCTGCTGCTGCTCGAAACCCGGCGGCCCCTGCGTAGGCGCACCCAGCCCGTAGCGGCGCGGTGGCGGCGCAACGTGGTGCTGGCCGCGCCCTCGCTGCCTGCCATGCGCCTCACGCTGCTGCCCGCCATGGTGGGGCTGGCGCAGGCCGCAGCGCCGCGGCGGCTGGGTCTGGCGCGGCTGCCTCAGCCGCTACGCTTGGCTGCCGAAGTGCTGGCTCTCGACTACCTCGCCTACGCCTGGCACCGGCTGCTGCACGCGCCCCTGCTGTGGCGCCTGCACCGCGTGCACCACAGCGACCAAGACATGGACGTAACCACCGCATGGCGCTTTCACTTTGGTGAGATGCTGGCCAGCATCCCGGTGCGGGCCGCGCTGCCGGCCCTGCTGGGTGTGCGCCCGGCCACGGTGCTTGGCTACGAAGCCGTACTGGAAGCGTGCACCGCGTTTCACCACAGCAATGCGCGCCTGCCCTTCGGCCTGGAGCGCCGGTTGGCGCGCCTGCTGGTCACGCCGCGCGCCCACGGCATTCACCACTCCATCGTGTGGCGCGAAACGCAAAGCAACTTCGGTGTCGTGCTCACCCTTTGGGACCGCTTGCACCGCACCCTGCGCCTGAACGTGCCGCAGCAGGCCGTGACAATTGGCGTGCCCGCCTACCCCCACCCGCAGTCCGTTACGCAGTTATTGGCCCTGCCCCTCGCCCCGCCCGAGCCCTGGGCCCGCCCCAATGGCTCGGTGCCCCAGCGCGCGTTGAGTGCGCGGCCTACCCAGAAACTGGCCGAATAGCTGATGCATTGCGAAGCAGTATTTGGCTCAAAAAAGGAATTCG
>CALMOO010000321.1:2230-11286 GCA_937871705.1 uncultured Hymenobacter sp. | reverse complement strand
AGCTAGGAATTAAGTGAGGCAAGCAACCCAAATAGCTTTATAAGTAGAAGAAATAGGATTGTTCTTGTGCTTGACTGTCTGGCAGATAATGGAATACTTATCTTCGTAAGTCCAAAATCTAAGATTGTTATAATTCCACTGTCAGGCTTATGAGGTTTCCTGTTACTACTTTTTTATTAAGTAAACATCGAATGGTGTGGCTAGTAGCCCTCATGCTGTTGCCGCTGCTAAGCTTTGGCCAAACCACCATTGTCAACTACGACTTTAATGCGGCGACCGCCTACCCCGTAGCGCCGGTAGCAACGGCCAGTGGCATTAACTCGGCGGCTATTTCCACCGAGGGTTTTATGACGTATGGAGGGTTTACCACCGGCTCAGGAGCTTACACCTCCAATGCGGTAGCAGGCAATGCTTTAGCCATGACTAACTCCAGCGGTGCCAATACCCGGTATTTTCAGTTTACCCTCGACGGCGCCTCCCTACCCAAGTACACTGCTTTTAAGCTCTACCTGCAAGGATATCGGCCTGCTTCGGGGGCGAGTACCATCACCCTCAAATACAGCGTGAGTGGTGGGCCGTACACAACATTTGGCAGTAGTTTCATGCTGCCAGTGAGCACCTTTACCGAAGGCGGGTTTGATTTGTCGGGCCTAACCGCTCTAAACTCGCCCAGCAGCCTGAGCTTTCGGCTGTACGCCAGCGGTGCCACAGGCACCGGTACGCTGCGCATCGACAACTTTCAGGTGCAGGCCGTGAATACGGTTGACCCCGTAGTTAATACCTTGGCTCCTAATAATATGGAAGCGAGTTCGCCGGCGTTTGCGCTGGTAGTAGAGGGTAGCAATTTCGGGAGTGGCTCGGTGATAAATTTCAATGGCCAGGACTTGGTCACGACGTACAACTCGCCTACTTCTCTGACAGCTACTGTGCCAGCAGCCGCCATTGCTGCGGCTGGTAGCTACGCCGTTACGGTTACAAACCCAGCGGCGGGCAGCATTCCGTCGCAGCCTACCACATTCACCGTCACGCCCGCACTGTTGCGCTGGACGGGCGCCGGCAACTCTAGCAGCTGGTTCGAGCCCGCCAACTGGAGCACGAATATGGTGCCCAGCACCACTGATGACGTGCTGCTCGACCACCGCGTTATTACCAGCAGCTACACCGTCAGCTTCGACCAGCCTACGCCTGTCAGCATCAAGTCGTTGACGGTAAACCCGGGGGTAGGCGACTCTATTTTTGTGGTAGTGCCGGCTACCAATACGTTGGGTAATGCGCTCACTTTGACTAATGCCGCTGCCGGGTCAGTAGCGTTGGCCATTTATAATAAAGGTGTCGTCACGAATGCAAGTGGCGCCACTTCGGGCGCAGGTATTGAGGCGTTGGATGATAACCATACCGTCTTCATTTACAACGGAGGGTGCTACCGGCAAGCCAGTAGTACTACGCACAAGTTCGTAGTAGAAAACCTAAGTTCGGTGCCGGGCACTGAACAGGGAATTTTCGATTTTCGGCTGCCTAGCACCGGAACAAGGTCTTACACAGTTTCTGTTGCAAATCGCACGTATGGTACCCTCATTTTGCGCAACAGTCCGGGGGGCGCACCCATAAGCTATCCGGCGGGCGCTGCCAACTCCCTTACTATACAAGGGGACTTGCGCATCGGCCCTGGGGTGACATTTGCACCCACTATTGGTGGCGACATGCGGGTGAGCGGCGACATCCGCGTGCAAGGCACTATGCAAGTGAGCGGTAGCACGTCGGCTACTTCTATTAATCAATTGGTGCTAGTAGGTGCCAAGCCGCAAACTGTTAGCGGTACAATCTCACTGGCAGCAGGAGTAGGCCTGGTAATCAATAACCCAACCGGGGTAGTAGTAGCCACCCCTCTCTTACTTAACGGTAACCTCACCTTAGCCAATGGCACACTCACCACAAATGCGACCAACTTTCTCACTCTGACTAGCGCAGCCAGCTTAGTGGGGGGTAGCAACACTAGTTTTATCAACGGCCCGCTAGTCCGCCAGACGACCGCTGGGGCGCTCACGAACCTCGTATTTCCGGTGGGCAGCGGCGCAACTTACCGCCCGATTACGCTCAATGCAACTGCGCAAGATGCGACTAGCTACCTTGTAACCTTGAAGGAAGGGCCGAGCGCTGACCCGACTAACTTTCTCACGGGTACATCGGCCTTGCCTACGCTCACGCGGGTATCGGGGGTACGTTCCTACACCATTACGCCCACGCCGGCCGCTAACCATTTTAGCGGTACTATCACGCTGCCCTTCGATGCAAGCGACAACGTCAATCATCCCAACGACCTCAGCTTCACCATCGGCAAAAACAGCAACAGCGCTGGCTGGCAAAACATTGGCCAAGGCAGCGTAGCCATTACTACCCCCGCTACCGCTACCACTGGCGCTGCCGGCACCATCACTTCGCAGACGTTCACCTCGTTCTCCGACTTCGCCCTGGCTAGCACCAGCCCCGATGTCACCATCAATCCGCTGCCCGTGACGCTCACCAGCTTCGGCGCCGTGCGGCAGCCTAGTGGCGCGGTGCAGCTGCGCTGGGCCACCGCGTCGGAGCAGCACAACGACCATTTCGAAGTGCAGCGCAGCCGCGATGGAGTTGCTTTTGAAACCATTGCTCAGGTAGCTGGCTACGGCACTACCAGCCTGGGGCAAGCCTATACCGACCTTGATGGTGCGGCGCCCGCCGGGCAGCTTTACTACCGTTTAGTGCAGGTCGATTTGGGTGGTTCCGTCCACTTTTCGCCCATTGTCACACTGGCTGCTACGGCGGCCGCCGCTACCCTGGACTTCTACCCCAACCCGACTCATAGCCGGCTGACGGTACCTGCCGCCCGCCAGCAGGTGCAGGTACTCGACCTCATGGGTCGTTTGCTCCAAACTGTTATTCTACCCCCCTCGGGTGAGTTGGAGGTGCAAGACCTATCCGCTGGCACCTACCTGCTGCGCGTAGTGCTGAACGGCCAATGGCGTACGGTGCGATTTACGAAGCAATAAAATAGCACACAGCCTAAAGCAAAAAGGCCTTGCGCAGATTGCGCAAGGCCTTTTTGTATATTATTAAGCGAGCGATAATCGCGGGCTTTTCAAGGTAGTTAGACCGAGAAGCTCTCCCCGCAACCGCACGAGCGCGACGCATTGGGGTTATGAAACTGGAAGCCTTTGCCATTCAGGCCGTCCGAGAAGTCGAGCTCGGTGCCGGCCAGGTAGAGGAAGCTTTTCATATCGACCACCACGCGCACGCCTTTGTCTTCAAATTCCTGGTCCATCGGCCGCATTTCGTTGTCAAAATCCAGCTTGTAGCTCAGGCCTGAGCAGCCACCACCTGCTACCGAAGCCCGCAGGCGGTACGAAGGGTCCAGCTGTGAATCTTGTATCAGATGCTCGATTTTATCTTTGGCTTTATCCGAAACGGTTATCATATAGCTAGTTGGCAGGTATTCGTAAAAGAAGAGTGGCTACTGGCATCGGTGTAGCGAGCAGCAATGGTATAACAAAGATACCGCTAAGAAGGATTCTAAATAAGCAATAAAAATTAAAGCTAAAAGCCCGCTGGCAGCTGCCAGCGGGCTTTTAGCTTATTGCAGCAAGCAAGTAGGCTTAGTGGTGCGATTTCTCTAGCTCCAAGGCAGGCAGGCCGTTCTTCACGCGGTAGTCGTTGATAGCCATTTTGATGGCATCTTCGGCCAGTACCGAGCAGTGAATCTTAACGGGGGGTAGAGCCAACTCTTCTACAATTTCCATGTTGTCGATGGCCAGTGCCTCATCAACCGTTTTGCCTTTCAGCCACTCCGTAGCCAGCGACGACGACGCGATGGCCGAGCCGCAGCCGAAAGTCTTGAACTTGGCATCGGTGATGGTATTGGTAGCTTCGTCTACCTCGATTTGGAGGCGCATTACGTCGCCGCACTCAGGCGCACCAACGAGGCCGGTGCCAACCGTTTTTTTGCTTTTGTCCAGCGTGCCCACGTTGCGGGGGTTGCTGTAATGGTCGATTACCTTATCGGAGTAAGCCATGGGAATTTAATTAACAGTTATCAATTAACATTTAACAAGCAAAAGTCAGCAACAAGCTATCAATTCATTTAACAAGAAGCAAAGCAACTGTTAAATGTGGATTGATACCTGTAGATTGACTTAGTGTTCCGCCCACTCGATGGTGCTCAGGTCAACGCCTTCTTTGTGCATTTCCCAGAGGGGAGACATTTCGCGCAACTTCGTAACAGCCTCTTTTACGTGGCCGATGGCGTAGTTGATTTGCTCGTCGGTGGTGAAGCGGCTCAGGCCGAAGCGCAGCGAGGAGTGCGCCAGGTCGTCGCTCAGGCCCAGAGCCTTGAGCACGTAGCTAGGCTCCAGCGAAGCTGAAGTGCAAGCCGAGCCCGATGACACGGCCAGGTCTTTCACGCCCATCATTAGGCCTTCGCCTTCGACGTACTTGAAGCTGATGTTGGTTACGTGGGGTAGGCGGTGCTCGCGGCTGCCGTTCACGTAGCTTTCTTCGAGAGTCAGCAGCTCAGCTTCCAAATGGTCGCGTAGCTTGCTGAGGCGCTCGGTATCGGCGGCCATTTCGAGGCGAGCTAGTTCACAAGCCTTGCCGAAGCCCACGATGCCGGGCACGTTCAGGGTGCCGGAGCGCATGCCGCGCTCGTGGCCGCCACCATCCATTTGAGCAGTCACTTTCACCCGGGGGTTCTTGCGACGCACGTAGAGCGCGCCTACCCCCTTCGGGCCGTACATCTTGTGAGCGGTGAAGGCCATCAGGTCGATACCGTCGGCGAGCACGTCTACCGGAATCTTGCCAACAGCCTGGGTGCCATCGGTCATAAACAAGGCGCCGTGCTTGTGAGCGATTTTGGCAATCTCGCGGATGGGCTGAATGGTGCCCGTCTCGTTGTTGCCGTACATGATGGTTACCAGAATGGTCTGGGGCGTCATAGCGGCTTCCAGCTCGTCGAGGCTAATTAGGCCTTGCTCGTTTACGGGCAGGTAGGTAACCTTGCCGCCGAGCTTTTCGATGTGTTTACAAGTATCGAGCACCGCTTTGTGCTCGGTAGTAGCGGTGATAATGTGGTTGCCGCGCTGGCTATACATTTCAAATATACCCTTGATACCCAGGTTATCACCTTCGGTAGCACCGCTGGTGAAGATGATTTCCTTGGGGTCGCAGTTGATGAGCTTGGCAATCTGCTCGCGGGCATAATCCACACCTTCTTCGGCAGCCCAGCCGAAGGGGTGGTTGCGCGAAGCCGCGTTACCAAACACCTCCGTCAGGTAGGGCATCATGGCCTCCAGCACACGCGGGTCGAGCGGCGTGGTGGCATTATTATCTAAATAGATAGGTAGCTTAAGCATGGCGCGTGGCTAATTTATTTCGAGTAAAGGCTAAAGGTAAGTCTTGGCTATGTACTGAACAGAATTTTGGCCTAAACAGTTTTTTAGCATACAAAAATAGCTTTAGTATTGGGTAAAAACTGCAGCCGCAGCCGGCTTAGGGCTGTCAGCAAGATAAATTTGCGCTTCCTACCCCCTTCTACTGCCTACATGCTCATCAATCTGGAACACCTTGGCCTGGCCGTGCGCGACCTGCCCGCCGCCACCGACCTCTACACGCGCTTGCTGGGCCAGGCGCCCTACAAAGCCGAGCACGTAGCCAGCGAAGCCGTCGACACGGTGTTCTTCCAGGTTGGCGGCTCCAAAATTGAGCTGCTAGCCGGCACTGGCCCCAACAGTGCCATTACGAAGTACTTGGAGAAGAAGCCCGAAGGCATTCACCACGTGGCCTTCGAAGTTGCTGATATTGTGGCTGAAATGGCGCGGCTGCGGGCCGAGGGTTTCACCCTTTTGAACGAAGAACCTAAGCGCGGCGCCGATAACAAGCTGGTATGCTTTGTGCACCCCAAAAGCGCGGGCGGCGTGCTGGTCGAGCTGTGCCAATCCGCAGATTTAACGGATTTAACGGATTTCACAGATACGCCCCTGCGGGGCTGACTATGCTAGCAAGCTATTGGGGCAAGTACGCCAACTACGCGCGGGCTTGCTCAGCTGCGGGACTGACTACGTTAGCAGAATAATTGTTTTGTCGCCGCTTGTGCTTATTACATATTTACGTAGGCCCACGATAGCCAGCCCGCGCAGCGGGCGTATCTGTGAAATCCGTTAAATCCGTTAAATCCGTTAAATCTGCGATGAATATTTTTCGCCAAGAGGTCGACGTCGCCGTTGACATGCTGCTCTCGCAACAAGTCATTCTCTACCCCACTGATACCGTGTGGGGCCTGGGCTGCGACGCCGAAGTGCCCCCTGCCGTCGAGAAGCTTTACAAGCTGAAAGGCCGCCCCGAGGGCAAGCCCAGCATCGTGCTGGTGGCCGACCTGGCCATGCTGCGCCGCTACGCCGCCGAAGTTCCGGCTGAGCTGGAAGCGGCTTTGGCCGCCCAATTGCGCCCCACCACCTACCTCTTGCCTGCCAGCCGCGCCGTGGCGCCGGGCCTGGTGGCGCCCGATGGCACAGTGGGCCTGCGCGTAGTGCAGGATGAGTTTTGCCACAAGGTGGTGCGCCGGCTGGGCCACGGCTTGGTGAGCACGTCGGCCAACAAAACGGGCGAGCCTACCCCCGCTATTTATACTGAAGTAGACCCGGCCATCGTGCGTGGTGTGGACTACGTAGTGAGCTGGCGCCAAGACGATGAAACCCGCGTGGCACCCTCACGGGTGGTGCGGCTGGGGGCCAACGGCGCGCTGGAAGTGGTGCGCGAGTGAAGCCGTAGCCCGAACTTTGCCTCCATGACTACGCCCACGCTGCCCGACCTACCCATCTTCCGCACAATTGCCGAGGCCGCCCACGAGCTGGGCCAGCCGGCCTACGTTATTGGCGGCTACGTGCGCGACTTGGCTTTGCAGCGGGGTAGTAAAGATATTGATGTAGTGACAGTTGGCGATGGCATACAGCTAGCGCAGGCCGTTGGCCGCAAGCTGCCGGGTAGGGGCCGCGTAACAGTGTTTAAGAACTTTGGCACCGCCATGCTGCCCACCCAGGAGGCCGGCGAAATAGAATTTGTAGGCGCCCGCAAGGAGAGCTACCGCGCCGAAAGCCGCAAACCCGAAGTCGAAGCCGGCACGCTGGAAGACGACCTCGCCCGCCGCGACTTTACCATCAATGCCTTGGGCCTGAGCCTAAACGAAGAAGACTTTGGCGCGCTCGTCGACCGCTACGAAGGGATGAAAGACTTGGCGGCGAAAACTATACGCACGCCGCTGGGGCCGGATATCACGTTCTCTGACGACCCACTGCGGATGCTGCGCGCCATCCGGTTTGCGGCGCAGCTCAACTTCGATATTGAGCCTGATACTTACGACGCCATCAGCCGCAATAAGGAGCGGATTAAGATTGTGTCGCAGGAACGCATCACGACGGAGCTCAATAAAATCGTGGAGTCGCCGGTGCCGAGCTATGGCTTTAAGCTGCTGTTTCAGACGGGCTTGCTGCAGCTTATCTTCCCGAAGATGGTGCAACTATATGGGGTAGAAAAAGTGGGCCAGCACGCCCACAAAGATAATTTCTATCACACCTTGCAAGTGCTCGACAACGTAGCTGCGGCGGGCGGCGACTTGTGGCTGCGCTGGGCGGCCGTGCTGCACGACATTGCTAAGCCTGCCACCAAGCGCTTTGACCCCAAAGTAGGCTGGACCTTTCACGGCCACGAAGACAAAGGTGCCCGCTGGGTGCCCCAGATTTTTACCGACCTTAAGCTGCCATTGGGCGAAGAAATGCGCATGGTGCAGAAGCTCGTGCGCCTGCACCTACGACCCATCGCGCTGAGCAAGGCCATTGTGACCGACTCGGCCGTGCGTCGCTTGCTCTTTGAAGCGGGCGACGATATCGACCGCCTCATGCTGCTGTGCCGGGCTGACATCACCAGCAAAGACCACCAGCGCAAGGCCCGCTACCTCCAAAACTTTGACGTAGTGGAAGAAAAGCTCCGCGAAATCGAAGCCAAAGACCACCTGCGCAATTTCAAGCCCGTCATCACCGGCGAGGTAATTATGGAAACCTTCGGGCTCAAGCCCTCACGCCAAGTAGGCGAGCTGAAAGAAGCGGTGCTCGAAGCCATCTTGGAAGGTGAAGTGCCCAACGAATGGGAGCCCGCGTACCAACTGCTGCTGGCCCGCGGCGCGGCGCTGGGGCTAACTGCGGAAAATAAATAGCGTACGCCTACCCCCTCTGTTTGACTTGACGCAACATGCTGGAATCTCCAATCACTGTTTTTAAGCAAACGGAGGAAGTCGTTGTAGCTGGCGTGCAGTGGCTCAAGCTGGGCATTGAGCTGGTAGGCGCGCTCATTATTTCGCTGGGCATTTTGGTGGCCGGCAAGCTGTTGGTGCGGGCGCTGCTGGCCGGCCGCACGGCCGACTTCACGGCCATTCGGCTCACGCTGGCGCGCTACCTGGCCCTGGCGCTGGAGTTTCAGCTCGGCGCCGATATCCTGTCTACGGCCATCGCGCCAAGCTGGGAGCAAATTGGCAAGCTTGGCGCCATCGCCGTGATTCGGACGGCGCTTAACTTCTTTCTATCCAAAGAGATGGAGGCGGAGCGCAACCAGAGTGGTAGAGAAGAAGACGTAGTAGCCAAATTGAAGTAGGGAGCGGGGGTTGCCTCCGCCCGTCGTTGAACAAAGCCAGATACAATCGTTTAACGATGGGCTGGGACAAGCCCCGCTCCCTACCCCCCTCCGAGCCGCTGGCGGGCCCGCGCCACGTCCTCCGGCGTGTCAATACCGAAGGCATCCAGCTCCGTAACGACGGTTTGAATGGGAAAGTCGGCTTCGAGCCAGCGCAGCTGTTCCAGGCTTTCGGCCATTTCGAGCGGCGAGGGGGGTAGCAGCGTGAGCTGCCCCAGCACCTCGGGGTGGTAGGCGTAGAGGCCCAGGTGGCGGAAGTAGCGGTGATGAGCCAGCCACTCGGCGGGCGGGTGCTGGCGCTGGTAGGGCAGGGGGTGGCGGCTGAAATACAACGCGTTGCCGTATTGGTC
>CALMOO010000321.1:0-2220 GCA_937871705.1 uncultured Hymenobacter sp. | reverse complement strand
GCGGGCTAAATAATTCCTCCTCTGTCAGCACCGGTTTAATCAAGGTGGCGATGGCGGGAGGCGAGCTTTGGGCAAATAAATCGACCAGCGCATTTATCTGCTCGGGGTGAATAAAGGGCTCATCGCCCTGAATATTTACGATGCAGCTCACCTCGGGCGGGCTGCCCAGCAGCTCGTAGGCCTCCCACACGCGGTCGGTGCCGCTGGGATGGTCGGGGCGCGTGAGCACCGCTTCGCCCCCAAAGCTGCGCACGTGGTCCAGGATGCGCGCATCGTCGGTGGCCACTACCACGCGGCCCAGTTTCGCTAGTTGGGCCTGCGCCACCACGCGTTGAATCATGGTTTGGCCGCCCAGGTCGACGAGGGGCTTGCCAGGCAGGCGACTAGAAGCGTAGCGCGCCGGAATAATGCCGAGAGCGAGGGACATAGCAGGAATGGGAAAAGCGAAACCAAAGCCGAAACTAGCGCCGCCCGGCCGCTAGGTATTTACTTTGCTCCTTACTGGCGTTGAGCCGGAGCCTGCTTTCGGGTAGGTATTGACATAAAATTAGTTTTGCCCCGCGCATGAGTCTGCTTGCTTCTTTGTTGATTATTAACTCGCTGCATGGCCCATTGGCCGCTTCGACTGCTGGCCCCAAGCTGCCCGTCGATTCTATTGGGCAGGAATTCCGCGGTGGCCAGCGCTTCGTGCGCCACCGGGTGGCCCAGGGCGAAACCATGTTTGCCCTAGCCCGCCGCTACCACGTCACCGTCGACCAGATTACCACTGCCAACCCGCAGCTCAAAACCGGGCTGGGCATTGGTGAAGTTGTGTTCATCCCGCGGCCAGGTGGGGGGGGTAGGGCACCCCAGGCCGCGGCTGCGGCCGCGCCTACCCCCACGGCGGCCTCCGGGGCCGTGCCCGCCCGCTACACCGTAGCCAAGGGCGAAACACTGTTTGGCATTGCGCGCCGCTACAGCCTATCACCTAATGAGTTGATGCAGCTCAACCACTTGCCCGCTGGCGGCTCGGTGCGAGTAGGCCAGGAAATACTGCTGCGCGCTGCCGGCACGGCCGCCGCACCCGCCGCGGCTACTCCTGCGCCAGTAGCCGCGGCCCCAGCGCCTACCCCAGCGCGGCCGCTTGAACCGATAATTGCGCCCAAAGTCAATCCGTCGGCCCCCGCTCAGATTGCTACCGTGACCACAGCCAAGGAGCGCGATGCCGACTCGGCCGAAGACCACGCCCCCACCCGCGCTAGCGAAGTTGTAACTCGCGTAACGGAAAGTGGCATGGCCGCCGCCATCGGCAACAGCGGCACCGACAAGTACCTGGCGCTGCACAAAACGGCGCCGACGGGCACCATTATGCAGGTCAAAAACCAGATGAACGGCCAATCGGTGTACGTGCGCGTCATCGGCCCGCTGCCCGACACCGGCGAAAACCAGAATATGCTCGTGCGCCTCTCGCCCCGCGCCGTGCAGAAGCTTGGTACCAGCGACTCGAAGTTCCGCGTCGAGACAAGCTACGTGCCGTAGAGGCGGCCAAGTGACAGGATGATTAAAAGAACGTCATACTGAGCTTGCGAAGCATCTCGCCCGCGTCATTGGGGTAGTAATCCAACGATGCGGGCGAGATGCTTCGGGAAGCTCAGTATGACGTTCTTTTTTATTGCTAGTAGAATCAATGAACAAGCAGAAATTAGAAGAACTACGCACGCTGCTCGACGAGCGTGTCGAGCGCTACAACCAGCCGGCCTTCATTGCCAAAGACCCCATCAGCATTCCGCACCGGTTCAGTCAATTGCAAGATGTGGAAATAAGCGCGCTCTTCGCCGCGCTGCTCGCCTGGGGCCAGCGGCCCACCATCCTCAAAAAAACAGCTGAACTGATGGTGCGCATGGACGACGCACCCTACCAGTTCATCAGCCAGCACCAAGACGACGACCTCAAGAAGCTGCTCAAGTTCTGCCACCGCACTTTCTGCGATACCGACTTGCTGTACTTCGTACACTGGCTGCGTTGGTTCTATGAAACGCATAACTCGCTGGAGGACGCCTTTCTGCACGGCACAACCATGCGCGAGCGGCTGGTAAACTTCCATGACCTGTTCTTCAGCCTGCCCGATGCGCCGGCCCGCACCCGCAAGCACGTTGCTACCCCCGCCCGCGGCTCGGCCTGCAAGCGCCTCAATATGTACCTGCGCTGGCTCGTGCGCCGCGACGATAGGGGGGTAGACTT
>CALMOO010000320.1 GCA_937871705.1 uncultured Hymenobacter sp. | reverse complement strand
GCGCCAGTATGGTGACTTGCCGGAGCTAGCCGACGGCTTTACCCGCGTGCGGGTGCCCGATGACTACCAGGGCGCGGTACCGGAAAAGACCTACACCATTCCCGGCTCGACCGAGCCCAAGGCGCGCTACTACGACCGGGCGCTGAGCAAGGAAGTGGCTGGCGAGGGCGAGCAAGGGCTGGGAATGGCAGCGGCGCGCAACTTCAACAACCTAGTGGCCGACGGCTTCAAAGGGTTGATGACGGGTGCGGACGATGCCACCCGGCTCATCAGCAATGCGACAGGCCTCGAGCATGGCGGCGCGTTCGCCGACGCGGCCGAGGTGCTGGAAAAGACGAAGAAGCCCGTTGCTCCCTACTACCAGAGTCATGAGTTCCTGGCGCACCCCAATGCCAAAAACCTGCTGATGGCGACCTCTGACGTGGCGGGCATGGCGGTGCCGCTGGTGGCGCAAGCCCTGGCCCCTGAAGCGGGGGCCGGCCGGGCCCTGACGCAAGCGCTCACGGCAGGCACGGGGCTCATGTTCGACGGCCAGATTATTCAGAGCGCCCACGATCGGGCAGTAGCGGCCGGCATGACGCCCGACCAGACCGCCATGTACACCCTGCTTGATGGGGGCTTATCGGTGCTGACGTTCAAGGCAGGTGGCGCCCTACTGGGCAAAGTCGCCGGCAAGCTCACGCCCGAAGCGGTGAAGTCGGAAATTCTGCGCGAGACGTACCGCACCCTAGCTGAGCGACCGGCTGGTCAGCAACTCACCCGTAAAGAGTTGGAGGCGGTGTTGATGCAGGCCACCGCCGCCGCAACGCCGCGTATTTTAAAGGCCGCGGCCGAGGGGGGTAAATTGGGAGCACTCTTTGGCGTGAATGAGGCCAAGACGCTCCTGACCGAGGCCGCCGCCCGGCACACCATCGGGGCCAAGTTCACGGCCCCCACGCTAGGCGAGGCCGTGAAGCGCGTCGCTGGAGCCACGGCTGAAGGTGCCGTTATCGGGGCGGCTACCGGGGCCGCCACGCCTACCCCCGCCCGCACCAACGTGCTGCGACTGGGTGCCACGGGCGATGGTCGCACATTGAGCGCAGAGCTCGACGCCAAGGGGCAGCCCACGCGCTTTCTCGACGACCAGGGCGCGGTGGTGGACTTCGGCCCCAAAGGTCCGCCGCCCGCCGTCGTGCAGGCCGTCGCCGCTGCCAAGGCCACGCCCGCTGCGCTGCCACCCGAGGAGCTGTTGTCACACTCAAAAGTGCCCGTCATTGCCCATCAGGGCGCAGGCCAGCTGTATGCCGACTACGACCTGCAGGGCAAGCCGACGAAATTATATTCGGCAACCGGCCAGGCATTCAGCCTCAACGACCCAGCCGTAAGCGCGCTGGTCGAAACCAAGTGGCCGGATGCAACGAAGGGTAGAGTTGCGTCGACAAGCGCGACGCCAGCCAGCCCAGCGCGCACGGTACAACTACCGATTGCGGGTGGCGGTGAACTGCTCGTAGATGTAAACGAGCAGCAGCAGCCCATGCGCCTGTATACGGCTGAGGGGCAAATCTACCCCCTCGAATTACTCGACCAAAACCCGGCCTACCGTGCGGAGGTGGAGAAAGCTATTACCAATTCTGCTGTTGGGGCAGCATCCTTACCCCCCGTTGACCCCACTACCCAACCCACGGCTAGCACGCCTGATAATGCCAGAGCTAACGAAGGTGCCGCTGCCACAGATACAGCAGCGCCCACTGGTACAGGTACGCTGTCTGGAGGGGATACCGCACCTGTATCAGCCGCCAAGCCCTACGCTACCCCCAAAGAAAATCGGGCTGCTGGCGCGTTTGAAAAAGATGGCCAGGTCTATACGCGCCAGGCTCCGCTTGGGGATAAGGTAGCGCGCGGCAAAGAGGCCACGTCTGAATTTAGCAGCGGCGTGCAGCAGCCGGTGCAGTACGCCGTGATGGAAGCAGCCGACTTGCAGCCCTCACACCTGGGCGGCAATCAGAACCTGAACCACTTTCTGCCCGAGGCCCAGCCGAAAAACCGCAGCGCCGCGTTCGACCCGGCCAGCCAGAAAGCGATAGCCGACATTGGCGCAGCGCCCGACCTCAACCGGCTGGGCGAGTCGCCGAATGCCTACTCCGGCGCGCCCATCGTCAACCAACGCGGCGAAGCGTTGCAGGGCAACGGCCGGGCCGCTGGTATCCGAGAGCATTACAAGCAGGGGGGCGAGTCGTACAAGCGGGACGTAGTGGCCGCCGCCGAAAAGGTAGGCATACCCGCCGAGAAAACCGCTGGCTTCAACGAACCCGTGCTGGTGCGCATCGCCGACGTGAGCGACGCCAAGGCCCGCGAGCTGGGCAATTACACGGCGGCCGACACCGAGAGCGGCGGCAAACGTCGGCTGGACCCGCGCCAGGCCGCCGGCCGGCTCGCCGACGAGGGCCGCACCACCCTCACGCGCCTGGCTACCCCGCGAGGCGACGCCACGCTGACTGAAACCATCCGCGGCAACGCGCCCGAGCTATTGCGCTTCGTGCGCAAAGCCGGGCTCGTCAACGAAACCCAACTCCAGACCATCGCCAAGGCTGATGGCACCCTCACGCCCCAGGGGGTGGAGGACATTGCTGGCCTCTACCGCCACCAGTTGTTTGCCGAAGGCGACCCGAACCTGCCCGAGCTGTTTACCGAATTGCCAGCCGCCGCGCAGGGTGGCCTTGACCGCGCCGTGGGTGCCCTATTGGGCGTACCCGAATCGGCCAGCATCGTGCCGGAAGTGCAGGATGCCATTGGGGGCGTGCGCGAGCTGCTGGCCAGTGGCACCGACTTCCCCACGTGGGCCGGGCAGGCCGATATGTTCCGAGGCGGCCAGGCCCCAAGCAGCCGCTACACGCCGCTTACCCTGAAACTAATTGAGATACTGGCTACTGAGAAGCGGCCTACCTATATTGCCCGCCTGCTCAACGAGTATGGCGCCGTCGTGCGCGGCGAAGCCAACTCGCTGTTTGGTGAAACTCCTCCTAAAACCCGAGCCGAAGCGGTCAAGCAAACCTTCGGCGTAGCAGATGACCAACCAAGAGCCAACACCCGAAACTCCGGAGCAGAAGAAAGCACGTCTGGACCAGTGGATGCCGACCAGCGACCCGCGGCACCAGAGCCACCAGCAGCACCTGGCCCGCCAGCGTCAGATGGGACCGGCCCACGACCTGATGCTTCAGATAATCGCGCGGGCCGAGCAGGAGCAGCCGACGCCGCGCAGCCAGGAGGAGTAGTCGACGAGTCGGCCACCCCTACCCTGGCCTCGGTGAACGCCCAACTGCAGCAGGCCCTGGCCAGCGGCGACCAGGCTGTCGCCGCCGAATACTTTGCCCAAGCCGAGAAGCTGGCTAAGGAGCAGGCCGCACGTGGGCCCGAGAGTGGGCGCCCCAGTACGGCGTTCCGTATTCTGGCCGAGAATGCGCCGGCTGCCGTGGTACACCAAGCTGAGCAGGAAGTAGCTGGCCAGCGCGCCAAGGCAACAGGAAAGCTGGAGAAAAAGGCGGCAGGGGAAGCAAAGCAGGTGAGGCAGGAAAAAGCCGCCGCGCTGGACCACGCACTGGCAAGCCCCCCTGTGCGAGCTGCCCGCGAGAAGATTACGGGTAAGACCCAGCCCACAACCAAGGAACAACTCGCCGCGGTGCGCGCCGAGCGGGCTGGCCTAGTGGAAGAGTTGAAAAACGTTGCCAAGAGCACCGGTGGCGTCGCCTACTCGTCGGCAGTGCCCATTACCCCGGCGCAGGCACGCGCCACCGAGCTACACCTAAAAATTCTGCGCACCTACATTCGGGAGGGGGTAGTACAGGTGCGCGACCTGGTAGCTCGCTGGAAGCGGGAGGCTGGCCCACTGCTTGCTGGCATGCCTGACACCGAACTGACCAAGCTCGCCACCACGGCCTTGGTTGACCACCGCGATACCATACGCCAGGGCGTAGCCGATCTGGGGACCACGCTCGATAAGATTGCCCGTGACTACACCACTGACCCAGCGGCTGTGGGCACCACGCTGGCGCAGCGCTTCGTCGACGGGGCCGGCCTGAGCCCCGCTGAGGCCCAGCAGTACGCCGAAGCCATCCGGCAGGAGTTTGACAAGCGCATCGGGGCGGCCCGCCAGCGCCGCCTCGACCAGCTCAGCCAGCAGGTAGCCAGCGCCGCAAAGCCGACCCGCGCCGACCTCGACCGAATTCGTGAGCTCTTCGCCCTGGCGCCCACCGATGATGCTGCCATTCTGGACCACCTCCGGCGGGCTACGGTACTACCCACCCTCACGCCCGACGAGGCAGCGCACCTACGCAAGCTGGCTGATGAGGTGACCGCCGCCCCAAAAGGCTTTCAGAAGGATGCCGCTGTGGGCCGATTGCTGGACGCTACCGCCCAACTTAAAGGCATTGATTGGCTAGAGGTAGGCCAAGCCATCTGGTATTCGTCCGTGCTAAGCGGCTACAAAACACATGGAGTCAATCTATTTGCCAACAGCCTACAAA
>CALMOO010000319.1:723-3087 GCA_937871705.1 uncultured Hymenobacter sp. | reverse complement strand
TCGCTGGACTGCTTGCTCACGGGGACCGCAGCCCCGCCCCGGGAGCTGCAGTTGGTGAAGCTGGAAGAGTTGTTACTGTATGCGGCGCTCCAACATCCCGGTCAGCTCCAGCAACTGCGCAGTTTAGGCCAAGAAGGCAACGAGGAAATGCTCATCCGCCGGGCTGTTACGGCGCACATCGACAGTCCAGTCGCTGTCGATGAACTGGCCTTTCTCTGCCACATGAATCTGTCCACCTTCAAGCGCCGGTTTGCCCAGCTCTACGGGACCAGCCCGCAGCGCTAGGCAAACCGGCGGATGGAAAAAGCCGCCGCGCTGCTTCCGCAGCCGGGCCGCACGGTGAGCGCACTGTCCGACGAGCTCGGACACGAGAACCTGTCTAGCTTTAGCCAGTCCTTCAAGCAGGTCTACGGCGTGACCCCCAAGCAATATCAAGTAGCCGAGTCACCAACCCAGCCTACCTCACCCCCTTACTCCCGTCCGCACCGTCATTCCATCGACCCGGTGACGTAACGGGTACCTTAAAAGATGCCCTAACTAGGGTAGAACTCGGAAGGAGAAATAGGTAACTAAACCGTTTCCTTATCACTACCTATCTGGACCCTCGACTGCTACGCTTCTCTAAGCGATAACTGGACGAGGTGATGCTGCTTTAAGCCACTTAAGCTATTAGACTTGGGCTAGCTTTTTTAAAGGCGAAGGTGTCGCTGGTGGTCAGTATGCTTACTATCAGCGGGTGGTCCACCTCCCCAAAGAGCCGCCGCAGGTACGGCTGGGAAACGGCGATGGTCACGCTGTTGAAGAGCGTATTGGCCGGCATGTCGATGACCGACGAGGCCGCGTGCTGGCAGATAAGCACGCTGGCGGGTTCCGCCAGCACCAGGGGGGCCGGCTGGGCGACTGGGGGGAAATGCCGCGCAGTAGAAACAAGGAGAGCAGACAGCAAGCATTTAGTAAAAGAGCGGGCCACCTGTTACCCGATGAATTCCCGGGCCGGTGATACCAGCGGATTAAGTTAGTTGGCTCCAGAAGATAATCCGGCCGGCGTTGTGATGCACCAGCTGCACGCCGCCGTCCTGGGAGACGGCTACGGCCAGGCACGCGGGGGCCGCTTTGCAGAGCCGGTAGGCAGCCCGGTGGCGGGTACCGCCCTGGTCGGCGGGCTCGGCCTGCAGGTGTTCGCCTTCCAGGTCCAGGGCCCGGTGGACCTGGTCCAGCGCAATGTGCGGGGCCCGAATCTCGACGCCGAAGCCTACTATTTCCAGGTTTTGGGTCAGTACCAGCGCCCCGTCGACCGCCATTAGGTCGGCCATTAGGTCGGCGAAGTGGTCCAGGGCTACGGCTAGGGCGCGGAGAGCGGGGTCGCGGCCTTGTTGGTAGCAGGCCCAGCTTACATCGCCCAAGGCCTGTTGCCGCGCAATAATGGCGTGGATGAGTTGGCTGCACCGTCCTTCCCCGCCCAGCTCCTGAGTAGGGTACTTGGGGCGCAACAAGCCGCTGGGCGCCATCAGCTCGGCTACGGCGCCCGGCGGCACAAACACCAGCAGCCCGCCGTGGCCCCCAGCTCGCACCCGCGCCACCGCTCGGCGCTGCACATGGTGCCCGAGCGAGGCGATAAGGTCGAATTCGGCGGGGCCCAGCTGGGGATTGGCGGCCACCATCTCCCCGAAGCGCCCCCGACTCCAGGCGGTAGGGAACTGCAAAAAGCCGTGGCCGTCGATGCGGCCTGCTCGCAGCGTCAGCACGCGGGTGGCCCCGCAATAACAGGTCAGCAGGCCCGGGCCTTGCACGTGTACCACCAGCACCGGGGGCACTTCGTCGGTGGTGGGCACGGGGCTGCCGGGGAGCCGGTCCCAGGGCGTGTCCGTCAGCAGCAGGCCCCACAGCACCAACTCACCGGCCTCGGTTTGCCGGACGGCGAGCAGCGTCGCGGGGCGCGCCACCGCCGGACTAAGCCGCCGAATTTCCTGTTCGTTCCAGGGACGGGTCGTACCAAAAGCTACGACGTGAGGGCCCGTGGCGAGCTGCCCGGGAGCCATCAGCTGCGCCGCCGTGGCGAGTACGACGTGGCATTCCACGGGCCGGGCTTCCTCCTGCAGCAGGCTGGCCTGGTAAATGATGGACAAGAATTGGGTCAGCACGGCGTGCTCAGGCAGCGGAATGCCCTCGGTTTGGACCCAGCGCGCACGCAGCGCGTGGGCTATTTCAGCAGGATAATACGCAGTGACCATTGGCGAGATGGAGCTTGGTAAAAAGAAATGCTATTCACCCAAGACCGGTGCGGGCGGGGCAATTTAAAGCAATGCAGTCGGCTATTCACGTCTGCGCATTTCAGGCACCAGCCACTTCGGACTGAGCCGGCTG
>CALMOO010000319.1:0-713 GCA_937871705.1 uncultured Hymenobacter sp. | reverse complement strand
CGGGGCCGGGGTGAGCGCCGGGGGGTACAACGCCTGCAGGGCCTCGTGCAGCCCGGGGAACTCGAAGGCAAAGCCCTGGGCTAGCACCTTGGCCGCGCTCACGCGCTTGCCGGTCAATACCATTTCGCTCTGCTCGCCCATGGCTAGCTGGAGCATGAAGGCGGGAATCTTAGGCAACAGCAAGGGGCGGTGCAGCACCTCGGCCAGCGTCGTGATGAAGTCGGTGTTGGTGGCCGGGTTGGGAGCCACTGCGTTGTAGGCGCCCTGCCAAGCATCATCGGTCAGCATGGCGAGCAACAGGCGGCACAAGTCATTAAGGTGAATCCAGGACAGCCACTGCTGGCCACTGCCCAAGGGCGCCCCAAAGCCGAGCTTCACCGGGCCGGCCATGGCCGGTAGGGCCCCGCCCGCTAGGCTCAGCACCACCCCGATGCGCGGCACGACCACCCGCAGGCCCAGGGCGGCGAGGGGCGCGGCGGCCTGCTCCCAGGCCTGAGTCAGGTCGGCCAGCAGGTCGTGGCCGACTGGCAGCGTGTCTTCCGTTACCAGCACGTCGCCGGTAGTACCGTAGAGGCCAATGGCCGAGGCCGAAACGACGGTGCGGACGCGGTGCCCGGGTTTTGCCAGCTCGCGGTGCAGCAGCGCCAGGCCATCGACGCGGCTGGATAGCAGCTCCTGCTTGCGGGCGGCGGTCCATTTGCCCTCACCTACGT
>CALMOO010000318.1 GCA_937871705.1 uncultured Hymenobacter sp. | reverse complement strand
GCCATCGGCTCTAATGCGGCGCGGGTGTTGCGGGCGGGTAGGCGCAGAAGGCGGCTGCTCACGGGCTGCGGCGCGGCAGCGGGGGTAGCGGCCATTTTCAACGCCCCCATCGCGGGCGTGCTGTTTGCGGTGGAGGCTATTTTGCTGGAGCTGCCGGCGCAGTATTTTATTCCGCTGCTCATCTCGTCGGCTACGGCTACGGTGGTGTCGAAGGCCCTGTACGCGGGCCAACCGTTTGCGCTTATTACTAATTCGTGGGTGCTGAACACGGTGCCATTTTATGTGGCGCTGGGGCCACTGGCGGCGCTGCTAGCCGTGTACATGATACGCATCTACCACTGGTTCGACCACTTCTGGGAGCGCTGGCCGGGGCTGCGCTGGCAGAAAGTGCTGGCGGGCGGCGCGCTGCTCGGGCTGCTCATCTTCCTGTTTCCGCCGCTCTACGGCGAGGGCTACAACGTGGTGGAGAAGCTGCTGGCCGGCCACGCGCAGGACCTCACCGACGGCAGCTTGTTCTCCGTGTACGGCGACAACAACGTGTGGCTGCTCATTCTGCTCGTGTTTTTCTCGATGATGATGAAGGTGGTGGCCACGAGCGTGACGGTGGGCGCGGGCGGCAACGGCGGCATGTTTGGCTCGTCGCTGGTGGCGGGGGCGCTGTGCGGCTTTCTGTTTGCGCGCCTCATCAATCTCACCGGCCTGGTGGCCGTGCCGGAGGTGCACTTCGTGGTGCTGGGCATGGCCGGCGTGCTGGCGGGCGTGGTGCACGCGCCGCTCACGGCCATTTTTTTGATTGCCGAAATCACGGGCGGCTACGCGCTGTTTGTGCCGCTCATGCTGGTTTCCAGCCTTTCCTATCTCATTACCAAGCACTTCGAACCCTATTCGGTGTACACCCGCAAGCTCACGCTGAAGGGCGTGGACGTGTACGCCAACCGTGACCGCGACCTGCTAGCCCGCCTCGACCCGCACCGCCTGCTTGATACGCAGTTTGTGCCCATTCGCCCCGGCGCTACCCTCGGCGAGCTGGTCGACGTGTTTCGGCATGCGCACCGCAACACTTTCCCAGTGGTGGGCAAGAGCGGCAAGCTGCGCGGCATTATCACGCTGGATATGGTGCGCGACACGCTCTTCGATGGCGAGCACTACACCACTACCAAGGTCAGCGCCCTGATGCAGGCGCCGCCCGCCGTCGTGGGGCCCGCCGACAGCGTCGAGCATACCCTCGACCTGCTGGAGCGCACCGCCAGCACGGCCCTACCCGTCTGCGATGAGGAAGGCCAGTACCTGGGCTTTATCGTGAAAGCTGCCATCCTGGCCCGCTACCGCCGCGAGCTTATTGAGGAAGGGCAGGCGTAGGGGTGAGTCAGGAGCTATGAGTTGGTGCATCGTCTGTTATTGTGAGCCGGCGCAATCGCCGCGGAATGACAAACCAACTCACCTCAGCAGCTAGCCTAATTTTGGGGAATGATGCCTATAAGTTCCACTCGTGTCGTCGATGCCCCTACCCCCCTCGTGGCCGTGGTGGGCGGCGGCCCGGCTGGCCTGCTGGCCGCCCAGCGCCTGGCCGAAGCGGGCTACCAGGTGCGGGTATTTGAGCAGAAAGCCACCGTGGGCCGCAAGTTTTTGGTGGCCGGCCACGGTGGCTTCAACCTGACCAATAGTGAGGATATTGGCACCTTCGCCAGCCACTACGGCGCGGCGGCGGGTTTTTTCCAGGAAGCGCTGGCTTACTTCTCGCCCCAGGACCTACGCCGCTGGGCGGCCGAGCTGGGCATCGCCACCTTCGTGGGCACCAGCGGGCGCGTGTTTCCCGAGGCGCAGCATACGCCCGCCGACCTGCTGCGCGCCTGGCTGCGGCGGCTGCGCGAGCTGGGGGTAGGGCTGCACGTGCGCCACCGCTGGCTGGGCTTCGTGGGCGATAACGGCTTGCGGTTTTTGAATGAAGCTGCTAACGAAGAGTTTGTAGTCGAGCCCGCCGCGACCGTGCTGGCCCTGGGTGGCGCCAGCTGGCCCCAAACCGGCTCCGATGGGCACTGGACAAGTCTGCTGGCGGCCATCGGGGTGCCGTGCCAGCCGTTTGCGCCCAGCAACTGCGGGGCCGAGGTGGGGTGGTCGGCGTTTTTCAAGGAGAAAGTTGGCCGGGCGCCGCTCAAGAACATTGCCCTGAGCTGCGACGGCCAAACGGTGCGCGGCGAAATTATGCTGACCGACTACGGTCTGGAAGGCACGCCGGTGTACGCCCTCACGCCCGCGCTGCGCGCCGCGCTGGCGGCAGGCGGCCCTACCCCCCCTCTGCAGCTCAACCTTAAGCCCGACCTGGCGCCCGACGAGCTGCTACGCCGGCTGGCGCGGCGCCGGCCGGGCACTTCGCTGGCCGCCTTTCTGGCCAGCGCGCTCCACCTCAAGCCGCCAGTGCCCACGCTGCTGCGCGAGCTGGCCCTACCCGGCGCCGACTTGCTAAGCCAGCTCACGGCGCTGCCTATCCCGGTGGCAGGGCTGCGGCCGCTGGCCGAGGCTATCTCGTCGGCGGGGGGGGTAGGGTTTGCGCAAGTCGATGAGCACCTGATGCTACGACAGCGCCCCGGCACCTTCGTGGCGGGCGAAATGCTGGACTGGGAAGCGCCCACGGGCGGGTACTTGCTGCAAGGCTGCTTCAGCACTGGCGCCTGGGTGGCTCAGGCAATCAGCGGGCGACTACGCCCACTCACCTGAGAGCGGCGCTACTCTCGGCCAAGCCTTTTTGTAGCAGCAATAGCCTGGCCGGCGTTGGTGCCCTCAATCCGCAGCCTAGGCGTAGTCTTCTGACACCTTTTTAGATAAACCCGCCAGAGCCGCCCCGTCGGAGTAGCTCTGGCGGGTTTATGCCCAGGCGCTTACCAAACTTTAGCCTAAGTCGCCGCATGAGTAAATATATTCAGGAAATAATATAAATGATTTACTCATTTAACATACATTTGACGCTGGACTTAACTACCTAGCGCTATGGAGCTTCGCATTCGCAATCTTTCAAAAACGTATGCTAACGGGGTGCGTGCCCTGCACAACGTGTCGCTGACTATCCCCAACGGCATGTTTGGCCTGCTCGGGCCCAACGGGGCGGGCAAAAGCAGCCTTATGCGCACCATTGCGACGCTGCAAGAGCCAGATGCGGGCACCATTACCCTGGGCGACATCAACGTGCTAACTCAGAAAGACGCCGTGCGCCGGGCGCTGGGGTATCTGCCGCAGGAGTTTGGGCTGTATCCGAGTATTTCGGCGGAGGTGCTGCTCGACCATTTTGCCAGCCTCAAGGGCATTCGCGACGGGCACGAGCGCAAGCTGGCCGTGGAGGCCCTGCTGCAACAAACCAACCTGTGGGCGGCGCGCAAGAAAAACCTGGGCGGCTACTCGGGCGGCATGCGCCAGCGCTTCGGCATTGCGGTGGCCTTGCTGGGCTCGCCGCAGCTTATCATCGTGGACGAGCCCACCGCCGGCCTCGACCCCACCGAGCGCAACCGGTTCTTGGATTTGCTTTCCGAAATTGGTGAAAACGTGGTCGTTATTCTCTCCACGCACATCGTGGAAGACGTGACCGAGCTGTGCTCCAACATGGCCATCATTGCGGGCGGCGAGGTAGTGGCCACCGGCCAGCCCGCCGATGTTATCGGCGAGCTGCGCGGCAAAGTGTATCGCACCAAAACCGAAAAAGCTGCCCTGGCCCAGCTCAAAGAGCAGTACGAGGTGATTTCCTCGAAGCTGGTGGCCGGGCAGCCGGTGGTGCGCGTGTTCAGCGACGCGCCCATCAACGGTCAGTTTCAGCCCACCGAGGCCACGCTGGAAGACGTGTATTTCCACCGGCTCGCACGGCCGGAATTAAAAATTATGAATTGAAAACCAAAAAATGCGTGGTGCCCAGCCTATAAGCTTTGAGCTTGGTGAGCTACGCATGGACAACTTTTAATTCATAATTTTTAATTCCTTACCCCTGCCATGTTTCGCGACGTCTTTCTCTTCGAGCTGCGCTACCGCTTCCGGCAGCCCAGCACGTACATCTACTTCGGTATTCTGTTTCTGATTGGCTTCATTTTTCTGGCCGTGGAGGAAACGTTTTTTGGGCCCAGCACCGGGGGTAAGGTCTTTAAAAACGCGCCCGATACCCTGGCCAACTTCCACCTTGGCGGCTCGATGCTGGCCATGTTTATCACGGCGGCCATCGTGGGCACTCCCATTTACCGCGATGATAAAGAAGGCATTACGGGCCTGCTCTATACTACGCCGCTGCACAAGCC
>CALMOO010000317.1 GCA_937871705.1 uncultured Hymenobacter sp. | reverse complement strand
GCCAGAGGACGGCAACCACCGAGTGGCGCTGCCGCCTTCGGGCCGTTATTTCATCGATACTTACTCGCAGCCCAACGTGCCGGCCGTGAGCGTGCTGCGCAATGCGGAGGGCAAAATCGTGACGCCGCTCGAAAAAACCGACATTTCGCGGCTCACTGCCACTGGTTGGAAAGCCCCTACCCCCATCACGGTGAAGGCCCAGGACGGGAAGACTGACCTCTACGGCCTGCTATTCGCGCCCACGAACCTGGACCCCGTCAAGAAGTATCCGATTATCAACTACATCTACCCGGGGCCGCAGGGCGGCGGCGTGGGCAACTGGTCGTTTGCGTCGGCCCGCAACGACCACCAGGCCCTGGCCGAGCTGGGCTTCGTGGTAGTGGTTATTGAAGGTAGCTGCAACCCCCTGCGTTCCAAGAGTTTCCATGATGCCTGCTACGGCAACATGGAAGAGAATACCCTGGGCGACCAGATGGCCGGGATGCGGCAGCTAGCGCAGCGCTACCCGTACATCGACCTGGCCCGGGCCGGCATCTGGGGGCACTCGGGCGGCGGCTTCGCGGCGGCGGCGGCGATGTTTCGCTACCCCGACTTTTTCAAGGTGGGCATCTCCGAATCGGGCAACCACGAAAACCGCAACTACGAAGACGACTGGGGCGAGCGCTACATCGGCTTGCTCACCCCACAAGCCAACGGCACTTCTAACTACGACGCGCAGGCCAACGCGCCGCTAGCTAAGAATCTCAAAGGCAAGCTCATGCTAGCCCACGGCCTGATGGACGACAACGTGCCGCCCTACAACACGATGCTGGTAGTCGAGGCGTTGGTTAAAGCCAATAAGAGCTTCGACCTGGTGGTGTTTCCGAATGCCCTCCACGGCTACGGCGCCTACTCGCCCTACATGACCCGCCGCCGCTGGGACTACTTCGTGCGCAACCTGGCCGGCGCCGAGCCGCCCCACGACTACGAAATGAAACCCAGGCCCGACCCGCGAATCGAGGTGCAGTAAACAAGCAAGAGGGAGTGCAGCAAGCTAGCTGCACTCCCTCTTGCTTTCGCGGCGGCTGGCCTAGTCATCGGCGGCTAGCCAGAAGCTAGCACTGGCGGCTCCCCTACCCCCTGTTATTCTGCGCGGCTTGCCCGAGGCACTTGCTGTGTCACCGGTGGCAGCAGCGGAAGAACATGCAGTTGGCCTGCTCATTTCATTTTCGGCAAGATTGGGAAGCAGCAAGCAGAAGAGTGGCCACTAATGGCGACTTACGCCAGCACCTGAATAACGGCTTCCGAAAACCGCTCCATCTCTTCCAGCTGTGGGCTGGCTTGCAGCAGAAAGAAGTCCACGCCTACTCGTTCAAACTCGCCGATGCGGTCTTGCAGCTGGGCGGGCGTGCCGGTGAGGCCGGTGCGCAGGCCACGGTTTGAAACAGAATAATCTTGTAAGGAAACCTGCTGCTCCAGCTGCGTGCCGGCTAGCCACTGCTGGTAGTTATCGTAGCCCGCGGCCGAAGCCTTCACGTTGGTGATGCGGTCTAGCTCCTGTTTTACCTGCTGCTCGGTGTCGCGCACTATGGTGTAGCCGGCCACGCCGTATTTCATCGGGGGTAGGCCTTTTTGCTCGCGGCGGCGGCGCATGTCGGCGATGCGGGCCCCGATTTGCTCGGGCGAGTCGCCGTGCATCACGTAGCCGTCGCACTGGGTCGAAATCAGGTCCTTGGCCGCTTCCGACTCGCCACCGGCGTAGAGAAACGGGGCCTTGGCGGGCTTGGGCTGCAAGATGTTATCAGCCACCTGGTAGTATTTGCCGTCGTAGCTGAAGTGGTCTTGCTGCCACACGTTCTTTACCACGTCGAGCCACTCGCGGGTACGGGCGTAGCGGTCGTCGTGCTGCTCGAAGTGCAGGCCGTACTTGGTAGCCTCGTCGCGCCACCAGCTCGACACCACGTTCAAGGACAAGCGGCCGGGCGCAATCAGGTCGATGTTGGCCGCCTGCTTGGCTAGCAGTGCGGGGTTGTGGAAGGTAGGCCGGACGGCCACCATGATTTCGAGCTGCTCGGTGACGGCGGCCAGGGCGGCGGCCGTGCTCCAGGCTTCCAGAGACGGGGCTTCGGTGCCCTTGATGTCGTTTAGATACAGCTCCGCAATCAGCGTAAGGTCGTAGCCCAGCGCCTCGCTGCGCTGCGCCAGTTTCTTGACGTAGCTCCAGTCGGTGGGCATTTGCTCGTCTTCCACGTTGCGCAGCCAGCCCCCAAAAATGGGCATCCAATAGCCAAATTTCATGTTTACTAGTTTTATAAATGAACGGTCATGCTGAGCTTGTCGAAGCAGCTCTACCGCACCGCTAGGGGTAGTAATCCAACGAAGCGGTAGAGAGATGCTTCGACAAGCTCAGCATGACCGTTCTATCCTGTTTAATTCACTAAGCCGTGGCCAGTTCTGGCTGAGCAATGACGGCCACTGGCAGCTGCGTTTCGAGGTAGTCCACGAAGCGGGCGTAGGGGTCGAAGCCGACTACGTTTACGGCATCGGCCACGAAGTTGGACAACGCGTTGATGTCGTAGAATAGCACGTCGCCGGTGCGGTCGTCAATCAGGTATTCGATGCCGCCCACGTCGATTTTGGCGGCGGCTACGATGCGCTCTACGGCCGCTATCACTTCGGCCGGCGGGGTGAAGGCTTCTACCTGAATGCCTTTCTTCGGCGCCTCCGTCAAGCAAAAGTCGGCCGACGGCGCTTCCGGAATCTGGCAGATTTCGGCCGGGCACAGGTTGAAGCTCTCGCCGGTGGTGTAGACCTTCATGGCGTAGAGAAACTTACCGTCCAGCGTTTCGACGCGGTGAATGTGGCCGCCGCGGGGCGTCACGTACTCCTGCACCAAGGCGGTTTGGTCGATGCCCAGGTCGATTTGATTATTGTCAACGGCGGCCTGCAATCCTTCCAGCGTGTCGAAGCGGATGATACCCGCGCCGCTGCCGCCGATGTTCACCTTCACCACCACCGGAAAGCGCAGCTCGCGGGCGGCATCTACGGCCCGCGAGGCGTGGTTGATGACGCGCGAAGCCGGGTATTTCAAACCCAGCGACTCGAACAGCGAGAGCTGGCGGGCCTTGTTGGTTTCGATGGCCGTAGCCGCCGAGCCGTTGATGATGCGCGTGCCAATGCGCTCGAGGTGCGTGGCATAGCCCGCGGTGTGAAAAATGCCCTGCCCGTGTCCGCGCAGGTAGGCCGACGAGCTCATGCGGTTCACCACTAAGCTGTAGCGGCTCTCTTTTTCGGAGGGATTAAACAGGTGATGCGCGGCATCAATTTTTTCGTAAGGCAGCCCGCGGCGGTCCAGCTCGGCAAAAAGCGGTTTAAACCAGTCGGGATGCTCGAAATAAATGCCAATGGGCTTGGGGGAAGCGGACATAGTACGGAAAAGATAAAAAGCGAAAGAGGGCTAAAGTTACGATTTGCAACGATTCTAGTTTTTGCTCAGGCGCCGGCCCTACCCCCCTCGCCGCGGCTGACGCAGGCAATTGCCCGCGGCCAAGCTGGCGTACTAAACGTTGGCCGCCAGCACTTCAGCAAGAACTTGACTCGTGGAAGTTGGGCTTGAGGTGAACACAACATGTTAAACCAACTAAAACAACTTTTGGCTGCGGC
>CALMOO010000316.1:7446-13420 GCA_937871705.1 uncultured Hymenobacter sp. | reverse complement strand
GTGCCTACCCCCCTCTGGTTAACGCAACGCGTTTTATGTATCCTGGGCTTTGGCAAGCGTTAATTGCTGGATACAACGGCTTGTGCCAACCACACTTCTAAATTGACTGGCGGGCCTAAAAGCAACGAAGTTGCAGGTTGTACTTGCGACAGGCTGTTTACTGTTGCCGACATGGTGCTAACCTCAACAAGCGCAAGCGCGACCACATCAGCAACTGTAAGGCTATCTAGTAAATTGGATGGGTGACAGGATATTACAACATTGGCTAATTCATACAGGTCTGGTAATACTCCGTCATTGTCTTGCACTAAGGCGTCATAAGCTTCGTAATAGTAGTTGTATATCATAAAAATATAATAATGTAGGTTGCTTGTTGAATGGCAAAGCTAGTATTGATGACGGCAATAGTGCAAATGACTTTTGTATTATTCTGCTTTAATTTAAATCTCGCCGCTGTGCCCTAATCGGCTTATCGGGGCTAGTGCACGGTGGGAGTATTGCTGATTGTTGTTTAGCTTATCCAAATGGCAGCACGCTATGAATAAGATAAAATGCATTAAATCGCAAGGAAGTAATGTAACAGCAGTAAATTTGCATATGCCTGACTACTTGAAGTTGCTACATCCTTTGCTGGAGCACAGCAATGCGGTAAGCTTTGTGTACGACCTGGCTGCGCAGCGCCCCTTGTATGTCAGTGCAGCTTACGAGCAGGTCATAGGCGACCCTATCACGCACATTCACGAGGACTTACCACTGTTGCTCGGCCGAGTTCATGCCGACGATTGGCAGCTCTTGCAGCAGCGGCTGGTAGCAGCGGCCCTCAACGAACTGGTGCAGGATGTAGAGGTGCGCTTGGCGCGAGCTAATGGGAGCTGGCAGTGGCTGTGCTTAACGGCGGGCCGGGTGCCAGGGCCGGGCGAATTAGAGTATCTGGTCGGTGCGGTCCGCGACATCACCCGTGATAAAGAAGTGATGTTTAATGCGCATAAATTCAATACTAAGAAAAACGCTACGTTAGAGATTCTAGCGCACGACCTGGCCACGCCATTGGTGTTGCTGCAGCAGCTCAGCGAGCAGCTGAGCTGGGAAATAAATAGCCCGAGCGACACTGCGCAGGAGCTGCTGCGCCTAATGCAGCGAACCTGCACGCAGGGGGTCAACCTGATTCACGACTTTGTCGACCACGAATTTCTTACTTCGTCGGAGGTGGAGCTGAAGCGCGAGCGCGCCGACCTTGTAGCCTGGCTGCGCCTGCTGCTAGAGGAGTACCAACGCTCGGAGCAGCACCTGAAACTCGAATTTAAGTTGGTGTCGGGTGAGCAGCCTATTTATGTTAGCTTCGACGTTAATAAGCTTCAGCAGGTATTTAATAATCTTATTTCCAATGCTATAAAGTTCACGCCCGATGGGGGGAGCATTACAGTTAGTGTTGAGCGCCGCAGTGGGCTCGCCCAGGTTAGCGTAGCCGATACGGGAGTTGGCATTCCGGCCCACTTGCAGCCCGTGCTATTTGATAAGTTTACCAAGGCGCGGCGGCCGGGCCTGCGCGGCGAGCGAACGACCGGCCTGGGCATGTCCGTCATCAAAACCATTCTTAACTTACACCAGGCTAGCATCCGGTTTGACAGCGTGGAAGGGCAAGGCACGACTTTCTACCTAGAATTACCGGCCATGTCAGCCTAGCATCAGCCCGGAGCTATCAAAAAACAGGGGGTAGGAAAGCTTGCTGATGCGCTAAAAACCTACTGTGTAGAGCAGCAGTGTAGCAAGCGCTTTTAATGTTTTCTGTTAAATAAAACCCACTTAATCAGCCCTAAGCCTGTGCCGACTGGCCAGGACTTAGGGCTGACTAAGTGGGTTTCTAGCCGAGTAGCTTTACTGCTTAGTTGCGGCGCTGCTTATCGATTTGGTTTCCAAGGTATCGTGGTAACCCAGCGCATTCAGCATGAACCGGAAGCTGCTGAACGAGTGTACTTCCTTCGACTGGCAAGTCAGGCTAAGGTATACGGCGCCGGTAGCTGCGCGCGCCGTGCCGGTAGGCTTGGGGCCTGGTTTGCACACGGCATCGCGTATGGCTTTGACGGTGAGGGTAGTGCGCGGGTCGGATGGTCCGGCCTGATAAACTTTGAGCGAAGCCACTTGCGGGCAGCCGCCCTCCATGGTGGTAGTCCAGTCGATTTTGACGGGCACGGTGATGGTCTTGTTGGTGCCCACCACTACCTCAGCCGTATAAGTGTAAGCTTGCGGCTGGGTGGCCGTGCGAATGAAGGTGGTGTCATAGCGCAGCGCCTTGGCAATGGTGATGGGTTCGGCCGAAGGGGTGCTTTTAACGCTGGTGTTAGACTCACGGCACGAAGCCAAGGCGACCAGTGCTACTAGCCCGAATAGTGATTTTTTCATATGTATAAAAATAAATTACAACTTGTTTTTAAGTAAATTGAGCCCAAATATAGGTAGCTGCGCCTGCATTTGGGCTCAATTTAATTTCGGGCGCAATCGTTAGGAATAGTACTATTATGCGATTAGGTAGGAGGCTGCGGCTTAGTCTTTCATCACGCGCTGCGTTTTATTGAAGCCCCGGCCTTGCAGGCGCACCAGGTAGATGCCGGGGGCTAAGTGCGCTGTGTAGTGGCCCAGCTCGGTCTGGAGCATGGCGGCGGTGCCCTGCATGCGCACGAGCGGCTTGCCTTGCAGCAGGTAAAATTCCAGCGTTACGGGGCCAGCCTTGGCCGGAATGGCGTTCGCAATGCGAAACACGGCTGGCCCAGCTGCTGGATTGGGATACACCAGCATGCGGCTGCGGTCGGCACTCGATGAGGCCAGCGAAATACCCAAAAACCGCACGCCGATAAGCACCGGGTCATGGTCGGAGGAGCGGAAGGGGGTAGCATCGGTGCGCTCGCCGGCCTGGTCGTACTCCAGAAAAGCCGGCTCGCCCGAGTTGATGTGCCACTTCTGCACATCAATAAACCCTACCAGGCTGGGGCTGATAATGCAATGGTCGAGCGAGCCCGTGAGGCCCTTGAACACGTAGGAGGCGCTGGTGGGCGGCGTAGCCGTGACCAACCCAGCAGCCCGCAGAATATCGATGGGGTCTTCTTCGTAATTCGCGTTGTAGTCGCCGATGCAGATAACGCGGGTGGCGCCGGCACGCACCACGGTTTTGTTGATAAACTGCACCAGCGCGTGGGCTTCAAGGCGGCGGCGGTCGTTAGAGCCGCCCTGCCCATCGTTCAAGTCGGCATTGACGCCGCTGCCGCTGGCTTTCGATTTAAAGTGGTTGACTACCAACGCCAAAGTGTCGGGGCGGCTATGGCGCCTGGTGGTGAAAAGCTGGGCCAGCGGAGGGCGCTCAAACACGCCCGTGACCGATGAGACCATGGCCGGGCCCAGCGGCGCCACCACCGCCGGCTTGTAGATAATGGCGCAGTGAATGGCGTCGGTGTTGTTGGGCTGCTGGGTGGCGCCCCCATCGTTGATGAAGGTGTAGGTGCCGGCGCCTACGGCTTGGTTCAAGCCATTCACTAGGTCCTGCACGGCCGAAGTGGGGCCGGTGCCGTCATTTTCCATTTCCATGAGGCCCACAACATCGGCATCGAGCTGCACGAGGGCCGCGATGATTTTGCGGCGCTGGCGGGCAAAGTCGGCCGGGGTCTTGGCGCCGCGGGGGGTAGGAAAGCCGCCGCCCGCCCCGTCGCCATTGAAGTAGTTGAGCACGTTAAAGCTGGCCAGCTTCAAATCGACCTTGCCAAAAGTCGGCGCTGCCGGCCGCACCACTTTAAATACGGGCGCCTCGGCCCCCGCCAGTGGCTGCACGCGCCATTTGCCAAAGCCATAGCCCAAGATGCCCCGTAGCGAGGCCACTGTGCTGCCCACCCGCACGGTGTGCAAGGCGGGGTCAAGATACGGAATGGGGGTAGGGTTGGTGGCCGCGCTGCCATCATCCAGGATAATAGATTTGTCGCGGTTGGCGGCTTCGTAGGCCGTTACGGCGGCCACGTTGGTGCTGCCGGTGCTGTGGGTGCCGGTGGCGGGCTCGTCGTTGGGGTCGACGAATTGGGTGGGCTGGAACAAGGTGCCACCCGTAGAAAGCAGCAGCTCGCCGCGCTGCTTCAGATTGTACACATCGGCTACCGTGAGCGGGGCCGTAAACTGCACCCGCATGCCCTCGTAAGGCTCCAGGGCAGCCGCCGTGAAGGTAGTAGTACTCAAGCTAGTAAATGCCGGCAGGGCGTTGCCGGCTGCTAGCGTGCGCACGCTAGCGCCGGTGAGCACGGCCTGGTCAAACGACGGCTCGGCTGGGCTTTCGATTACCGTGCCCGTCACCTGCACCCGGTCGCCGGGGTGCACCGTGGGGGTAGGCTGCACTACAAACAGCGCATCGGAAGTAGCCGGGTTGCCATCGGTGCTGCCGGGCGCTTCCTGCACGTAGAAGCCCGCTGGTTTTAAGTCTGCGTACACCGCCGTCACGATGCCCTCAATGGTATAAGTGCCCGCAGTAGCGGCCGCGCCGCTGCCCTGAATTTGGCCGATGTGGGTGATGTTGGCAGGTGCCGTAGCTGCTGGGGCCTGCGCTTGCGCTGCCGTGGCCAGCAGCGCTACCAGGCTGGCGCTGAGCAACAAGCGGTAAAAAGTAAAAGGGTGGGTCATGAAAATAGACAGGGCGGTAAGGAAATAGTCCTGCGATGTACGAGAAAAATGGCAGAATAGCCTTTTCACCCGCTTTACTTATCTATCGTTCGGCCTGCTATTGTTATGATAGTTAAGGATTTAAATCAATTATTTAGCAAAGAGCCTACCCGGTGAGCGTTGGCCAGTGCCACAAACGTGCACTGCTGAGACCACCAAGGCCACTAGCCCTGGGCAAAGGCTGCCTACCCTCCCCACAAGTTTGTTTGGAAGGCGCGGGCCAGGAGTTCATCTTCCAGGGCTGGGCCCACCGGAATACGCTGGTCGCCAATAGCCAAGGCGTTGCCAGCTACCGGCCTAGCCTGCCGCAATGCCACCACAAACGACGAATGGACACGCAGAAACTGAGGCTCGGGCAGCTGGTCGGCGAGCACGCTAAAGGGCTGGCTTGTAGTAAACTCCCCGTGCACTGTTTTGATGCGGCAGCCCATCGGCAGCTCTTCCAGGAAGAGCACGCTAGCTAGGCGCACTTGCACCAGCTGCGCATCTACCCAGAAATAAAGGCCATCAGTACGGCAAGGCGTTGTAGCTAGCGTGGCCAAGTGGGCCTGCTTGCTGCGCCTAACCAGCCGGCCGGCAAGCAACGAAAAGCAGCTAAATGAAATTGGGGTCACCAGGTACTCCACAACGCCATAATGGTAGTCTTGCAAGCCGTAGTCGGGGTAGGGCGAAGTGAGCACCACGGCAGTTGCAGGCCCAAGTGACTGAAGCAAAGCTAGTCCCGTAAGCAAAGGCAGCTCCATATTCAGAAACAAGACATCTACTGGCTGGGCTTGCAGCTGCGCCCCGGCCTGGTCGGGGCTGGTGCAAACCCCCACCAGTGCCAGCGAGGGTAGGCGGCGCACGCAGTCGGCGAGCGCCTGTGCTGCCTGTGGCTCATTATGCACAAGGAGGCAGGTTAGCGGCCGTGCTCCGGCAAGCGAGACACTAGGTAAAGGGTGGGACATTGCAGCGCAGATAAAGAGCATTTTCCGGCCAGCAGTAAGCGTCTGACTAGGATTATGTTGCTCAAAAGTATCGGCCTGCTGATAAGGTAAATAAGTCTTTAGGTGAATAGTGCAATATACCCGTTGAAAGCCCGCTGCAGGTGGTACAAGCCGAGCCGGGTAGCCGCGCTTTTGTAGAAAAGCGCCCGTCGCAATAGTAGAAACCGGCGCCTTGGGTTACGCACTCCCAGGCGCTTTTGCTGGCTGCTTGCCCCATTTCCACAAGAAACGGGGCAAGCAGCCAGCTACTTCCTTACGGATTAGTCGACCACAGCCCGGCTTCCTTGATGAAAATACGC
>CALMOO010000316.1:0-7436 GCA_937871705.1 uncultured Hymenobacter sp. | reverse complement strand
GAACTCGGCCAGGTCTTCGGGCTGCATCACCTTTTCGGGGTTGCCGTCGGTGAGGTTGTTGCCAATGGCTAGCTCCGTGGCCACTGTGCTGGGCGTGAGCGCCGACACGCGAATATTGTGCTTGCGCACCTCCTGCATCAGCGACTCGCTCAGCCCCATCACCGCAAACTTGGAGGCGCTGTAGGCGCTGGTGCCCGCCGCCCCGCGTTGCCCCGCCGTCGAAGAAATGTTGATGATGTCGCCGGCCTGTTTCGCTATCATATCGGGCAGCACGGCGCGCGTGGTGTAGTACACGCCCATCAGGTTGACGCGAATAATGTGCTCCCACTCGGCGGGCGCCACGTCCAGAAACTTGCCGAATGTGCCAATGCCGGCGTTGTTGATGAGAATATCAATCGGGCCCAATTCACCTTGAATGTGGGCCACGGCGGCATTCACGGCCGCTTCGTCGGCTACGTCGGCCGCAGCTACGGAGGTTTTTACGCCCAGCGCCTGCAGTTCAGTAGCCGCCGCTTCGAGCTGGCTGGCGGTGCGAGCTAGCAGGCCCACGTGCACGCCTTCGTGGGCCAATGCCACAGCCACGGCCCGGCCAATGCCTTTGCCTGCGCCCGTTACGAGGGCGATTTTCCCGGTTAATTTTTCCATGAGAAAGAAATGAGAATACCTGAAATAGGTGGGTGTATAACTCGCTAACTGGCCAAGGGTTGGCAGCCGCGCACGAAGTGTTGGCTTCGCGGCTTATTGAACGGTTAGTTAGAGCTACTGTTTAACGCGAACTTGCCCTACCCCCTAACTTGCCGCCTTCAACCTTCCGGCAATGCCCGACGACCCCACGTGGAGCGAGCTAGCGGTGGCACAGGTGCGGCAGCAGTCGCGCCTGGTGGCCAGTCGCAGCCGCCAGCCGCTCAAGATTATCAACCCCAACTCGCCAGGTGGTAGCTGCCACGTTGTGCTGGCCAGCTACGGCGGCGGCCTGGTAGCCGGCGACAGCATTCGGCTGCGCGTGCGCTGCGAGGAGGGCAGCCGAATGCTGCTTACTACCCAAGCTAACACGCGCATCTTCAAATCGATAGATGGCAGCCAGGCCGAACAGCTCACCGAGGGGTTTTTAGCCGAAAAAGCTTTGGCGGTGGTGCTGCCCGACCCGCTGGTGCCGCAGGCCGACAGCCGCTACCACCAGGCCCAGCACTGGCACCTGGCCGCCGATGCCATGCTGCTGCTGGCCGACTGGTGGCACGCCGGCCGCACTGATGCCGGCGAAAAATTCGCCTTTACCACCTTCGCCACCGAATTGCGCGTGAGCGTGGCGGGCCGCCTGGTGCTACTCGACCGCTTCGCGCTGCGCCCCGAGGAGCACCTGGCGACGTCGCAGGCCACCTTCGGGCCATACCACACGGCATTGTCGCTCTACCTCGTGGGGCCGCCCAATGATGCCCGCTTTCAGCAGTTGGCGGCGGCGCTGCGGCGCCTACCCCCCCTTGGCCAGACCGACCTGCATGCTCAGTTAGCTGGCCGGCGCTGCGTAGTGGCCGTGAGCCAAGCGCGCGACAACGTGTACGTCGTGCGTGCCTTGGGCAACTCGCGCCTCGATTTGGAGCCCATCTACCAAGCCGTGTCGGAGGCGCTGGCAGCGCAGGAGCTGCTAGGCTTTCAGCCATTGCAGCGCAAGTACTAGCATAGCCAGACTGTGGAGGACGCCGCCAGAGCCAACAACTCTTGCTAACCTTGCTGGCCCTGGGCGCGTTGTAGCTTCATTTTTTAGTGCAATGAAGCAGCTTTCCGCCTTACTACTAACCGGTGCTCTGGGGCTGGTTGGCCCGTGCTCGGCCTCCGCCCAAGAGGCGCCTTCACCTTATCATACGCGCTTTGGGGTCGATGCGCCTATTATTGCTGGGCTGGGCATTACGAGTGGGGTAGGGCTGTACCTCGTGCAGCAGAAAACCGCGCTGGACGCTGCCGGCCTGGCCGCTCTCAACAAGAACGACGTGCCGAAATTCGACCGGTTTTCGGCGGGCTACTACAGTGCGCGCGCCCAGACTACCAGCGATTTTATGGCCTACGGCACGCTGGTAGTAGCGCCTGGCCTGCTGGCCCTGAACCCCGCCGCGCACGCCCACTACGGCCAGGTGCTCGCTCTGTATGTAGAAACCGTCCTCGCCACCGAAGCCATCTTCACCATGAGCGTGGGCAACGTTACGCGTTACCGGCCTTACCTCTACGGCCCTGAAGGGGGCGACAAGCGCACCGGCGTGGTAGCCACTAACTCATTTTTTTCAGGCCACACCGCGAACACGGCCACGGCTACCTTCTTTGCGGCCAAGGTTTTTCACGACTTCAACCCCGGCTCGCCGGCCCAGCCTTACGTGTGGGGTGCCGCGGCCACCGTGCCGATTGTTGTGGCGTATTTCCGCATCGAGGCGGGCAAGCACTTCCTTTCCGATAACATCGTGGGCTACGCCGTGGGCGCCACCATGGGGGTAGTGGTGCCGCAGCTGCACAAAGTAGCCGGGCAGCGAGGCGTGTCGCTCGTGCCGCTGCAAGGCGTCAATGTGAATGGGTATGCGTACAGCGGCCTATTGCTGAGTAAGCAGCTGTAAGTTTAAGTTTTGTCAGCCAACTGCCGGGCTGGTATCTGGGTTGAAGCACTCGCTTTTCCGCACAGCAACGGGCGCATAGCCGTCTTGAGCTGCTTGGTTAAAATTAAAAGTGAGTTTGGCCGTCTTCATGGTGAAAGCAGCTTTACTATGGCCTTCAGCGATATCGAATACCGGCAACTAAAACCTGAGCCAAAGCTGGCCGAATTTGTGGAGAGTTTCTGGATGCTCATCAACCACGCGGCGGTCGAGCAGCGCGTAGTGCTAGTGCCCGATGGCCGCATCGATGTGTTCTTTTCCTGCTCAGCCACCGAGCCATACCATGTGACGCTGTTGGGCCTGGAAAATCAGCCCGATGCGCAGGCGATTCCGCCTAAAACAACCATGTTTGCAATAAGCTGGAAGCTGCTGGCGGCTGAATACATACTGCCCGTCCGGGTAGCTGACTTGCTGCACAGCGCCTGTTATTTACCGCTCGATTATCTCGGCATTACCTCCGAAGAACTACATAATTTCGATGCATTCTGCGCGAAGGTTTCGACTCAGATTACGCAGCTCATTCCAGCTAAACTCGATAATCGCAAACAGAAGTTATTTAACCTGCTATATGCCTCCAATGGCACCCTCACGGTCGAAGCCTATGCCGACGCGGCGGCCTGGAGCAGCCGGCAGATAAACCGGTATTTCACGCACCAATTTGGCTTGTCGCTGAAGGCGTATTGCAACATCCTACGGTTTCGAGCCGCCTTGCCACAGCTCAAGGGGGGTAGGCTTTTTCCCGACCAGCATTTTGCCGACCAGGCTCATTTCATTCGAGAAATCAAAAAGTATACTGGCGTAATTCCTAAAGAATTAGTCCGTAATAAAGACGACCGATTTATACAATTCTCTGCTTTGCCGAAGAAATAATTTTGCCCTGAACTTCACCAACTAGCTCAGGCATGTTATTTCAAGACAAGCAAATAGCCATCGTCGGTGGTGGCCCCGGCGGCCTCACCCTCGCCCGCTTGCTCCAATTGCACGGTGCTGCCGTCCACGTCTACGAGCGCGACCTCAACCGCCACGCACGGGTGCAGGGCGCTACCCTCGACCTGCACCACGAATCGGGTTTGGCCGCTCTGCGCCAAGCCGGCTTGCTCGACGGCTTCCAAGCCGCTTATAGCCCAGATGCCGCCAAGCTGCTCGTGACTGACCCGCGCGCCACCATCGTGCTTGATGACCACGCCGAGGGGGCCCAGACGGCCACGTTTGGCGACGAGCATTTCCGTCCCGAAATCGACCGCGGACCACTGCGCGAACTTCTACTCAATTCTCTGCGCCTCGATACCGTCGTTTGGAACAGCCACTTGCTGGCAGTGACACCGCACGGCCCAGGCTGGCAGCTAGCCTTCGCCAATGGCACCACCGCCACGGCCGACATCGTGATTGGGGCTGACGGAGCAAACTCCAAAATTCGCCCTCTAGTAACGCCTATCCGACCATTCTACACCGGCATCATGGTGCTGGAAGGTGCGGTGCACGACGTAGCTCGGAACGCCCCTCGCATAAATCAGTTGCTGCAAGGCGGCAAAATCTTCACCCTAGGCGACGAAAAATCGCTAATAATAAGTGCCAAAGGAGACGGCAGCCTGGCGTTCTACTTCGGGTTCAAGGCTGCCGAAACCTGGGCCCACGACAGCAGCCTCGACTTCCAAAACGCCGCTCAGCTGCAAGCCTGGTTCAAGCAGGAGTTTGCCGGGTGGGCCAGCCTCTGGGAAGAGCTGTTTGCCAGCGATAGTGCACCCTGCGTGCCTCGCCCGCAGTACTGCATGCCGCTCACCCAAACCTGGGCTACCCAGCCCAACATCACCCTCCTGGGCGACGCCGCCCACCTCATGCCACCCTACGCCGGCGAAGGTGTAAACATGGCCATGCTCGACGCCCTAGAGCTAAGCAATTGCCTGACCAGCGACCAGTTTCTCAATCTGCAAGCCGCCATTGCTCACTACGAGCAGCACATGCGCCAGCGCACCTCCGGCGTAGCCCAGGAAACTTTGGAGCAGACTGCGGCCTTGCACTCGCCGCACGGGCTGGCGCATTTAGTAAGTTTGTTTAGGGGGTAGAAATTAGTGATTTAAACAAAAAAGAAGCCCAAAAAAGCAGCAGCTTCTAGGGCTTCTTTTCTACAGTAATCCTTAAGAATATTACCCAAACATGCCCACCGCATTCTTGCTTGGCAAGGCTGTTTTACCCATCAAATGCATATCCACTTGGCGGGCGGCTTCGCGGCCTTCCGAAATGGCCCAAACGACCAGCGACTGGCCGCGGCGCATGTCGCCGGCCACGAACACGCCGGGTACGCTGGTGTGGTAGGTGGTTTCGGGGGCGTGCACATTGCCGCGTTCATCGAGCCCTACCCCCAGTTGGCCGAGCAAGCTGGCGTTGGCGGGGCCGTTGAAGCCCAGGGCAAGCAATACCAATTGGCAAGGGATTTCGCGCTCCGAATCAGGCACTTCCTCGAAGCGGACGCGGCGGCCTAGCTCATCGGTTTCCCAGGTGATGTCGCTTACCAGGATGGCGCGCACCTGGCCGTTGTCGTCGCCCAAGTAAGCTTTGGTGTTAACGCCCCAGTAGCGCTGGCAACCTTCTTCGTGCGAGCTGCTGGTGCGGAAAATGGTGGGGTAGTGGGGCCAGGGTGCGTAGGCCGGGCGCTCTTCGCCGGGCTGGTGCATCATAGCGAGCTGGGTTACCGATTTGGCTTGCTGGCGGTTGGCGGTGCCCACGCAGTCCGAGCCCGTGTCGCCGCTGCCAATAACCACCACGTCGAGGCCGTCGGCCAGGATGTGCTCGCTGTCAACGGGCGTATCGCTCACGCGGCGGTTTTGCTGCGTGAGGTATTCCATAGCGTAGTGAATGCCCGTCAGCTCGCGGCCGGGGAGGGGTAGGTCGCGCGCCGCTGAAGCGCCGCCCGCCAGCACCACCGCATCAAAGCCACGGTGTAGCTCATCGGCCGATACATCGCGGCCGATTTCTACGTTGCAGCGGAACGTTACGCCGGCCGCTTCAAGCAGCGAAATGCGCCGCTCAATCACCCATTTTTCCAGCTTGAAATCGGGTACGCCGTAGCGTAGCAGTCCGCCAGGGTGCGGGTCGCGCTCAAATACGGTAACGGTGTGGCCCGCCTCGGCCAACTGCGCCGCCACCGCCAGCCCCGCTGGGCCCGAGCCGACCACGGCCACCTGCTTGCCGGTTTTCAACACTGGCGCAGTGGGCTGCACGTAGCCTTTTTGGAAGGCAATTTCGATGATGTGCTTTTCAATTTCCTCAATCACCACCGGCGCGCTGTTGATGCTCAGCACGCAGGCCGACTCGCACGGCGCGGGGCAAATGCGACCCGTGAACTCCGGGAAGTTGTTGGTCGCCGCTAGAATATCGTACGCTTCCTTCCATTCCTGCCGATACACTGCTTCGTTAAACTCAGGAATGATATTGCCCAGCGGACACCCCGAATGGCAAAACGGCACGCCACAGTTCATACAGCGCGCCGACTGGTGGTGCAGCTCTTCCGGGGGGTAGAGGCCGATGAACTCCTGGTAATGCGCCACGCGCTCGGTAGGCGCCGCCTTAGGGGGTAGGGCGCGCGAAAATTCTTTGAAGCCAGTGATGTTACCCATTATTTTTTTGCACGAGCAAGAAACTCGTTGAAAAGCTTAAAGAATTCTGTAAGCGCAGTTCTTTCGTCTTCCGAATAGTACAGAATAATCTGATGCCACCCATGCGTTGTTTTAGAATGATATTTCTTTTCTATCCACTTTTGGAATTCTCCCATTATTTCTTCATCAGCAATCATATCAGGTTGATACCGAGCAAAGCTCCAACCGTCCAAAAAGGCTCGCAAAAGAGAAATATGTGGCTTACCTGTAAACATGGCTGGGCGTTTCTCAATTTCGGCCAATAATTCAATTATTGAGTTCGCTTTAGGAATGCGCGAAGGGATGATTTCAACTATGGTTTCCATCAGAAAGACAAAAGTTATCCTACTTTCACCGCCTTTCCCAGCACCCGCTTATACTCTAGCGGGAATACCTTCACAAAGCGTCCGGCTTCTTCCTCCCAGTTGCTCAGTAGGAAGTTAGCCAAGTGGCTGCCCGTCAGCTCCACGTGCTGCTTGAGCAGCGCTTGAATCTCGTTTTCGTCGTTTTCGTTCAGCCCTTCCAGGGCAACCATATCGGGGTTGCAGTTCACGGGGAACTGGCCGGCTGGGTCATATATCCAGGCCAAACCGCCACTCATGCCGGCCGCGAAGTTGCGGCCCGTGCGACCCAGCACGAGCACCCGGCCGCCGGTCATGTACTCGCAGCCGTGGTCGCCTACCCCTTCCACTACGGCCGTGGCGCCAGAGTTGCGAACTGCGAAGCGCTCGCCAGCTTTGCCACGTACGTACAACTCGCCGGAGGTAGCGCCGTAAAGCGCCACGTTGCCGATGAGGATGTTATTCTCCGGAATAAACGTGCTGGCAGCCGGTGGAAAAATGGCCAAGCGAGCGCCCGACAAGCCTTTGCCCACGTAGTCGTTGGCTTCGCCTTCGAGCTTGAAGGTGAGGCCGCTGGCCGAGAACGCGCCGAAGCTTTGCCCGGCCGAGCCGGTGAACTTGTAGCGAATTGTATCGGCGGGTAGGCCGGCCGCGTGGTAGCGCTTGGCAATCTCGTTGGAGAGCAGCGTGCCGATGGTGCGGTCCGTGTTCTTCACATCGAACTCACCCGTGACGGCTTCCTGGCGTTCCAGCGCGGGCTGCGCGTGTTCCAGCAGCTGCCAGTCAAGCACTTCGGCGATGCCATGGTCCTGGCTTTCGCTGTTGTAGAG
>CALMOO010000315.1 GCA_937871705.1 uncultured Hymenobacter sp. | reverse complement strand
TACATGGCCCGCATGCACGACCCGGTAGTATTCATCTCGGCCCAGGAAAAAATAAATATTGAGGCGTTGCGCGAGCTGCTGGCCCGCCGCGTAGCCGAGCTATTCCAGGCGCGCTACCCCTACAGCCACCCGTATGGCGAACTAGCGGAGTAGATTACCCGAGCAGCTAGTGCGCCAGCCGCACTAGCTGCCGAATGGCGGCTACGTGCGAGACGATAACCAGCGGCACGACGCAGCTGGGCAGCCACACAAAGGGGAAATGTAGCACACCTAGGTTGGGCTGCGCGAAGGCAAACCGTTGCAGCGGGCCCGGCACCGACAGCAGGGCATTGACCAGGATGTTGAGCACCAGGCCCAAACAGACTATGTTCCACATTAGCAAGGCCTTTGTGCCGAGCAGCTTGCGCCGAAAAACCAGGTAGTACATAACTGGGGCGCTCAGGCCCGAGAAAATGTCCCAGTTTCGGCCTTCGAACGTCATGAGCTGCGGCACGACGTGGTGCAGATACAACCCCAGTAACACTAACTCGACGGGTACGCGGACGGTGTGCAGCACGGTAAGCGTTTCGAGGCGCAGGCCGTCGAGGTAGGCGCGGCCCGCTTGGCTTAGCACCAGCCCTACCCCCATGAGCACGGGCGGTAACACTGCCAGCAGTAAGCGGGGGGGTAGGGCCGCGGGAGTGGCATAAAACCCGCTCAGTCCCAAGGCGCTTTGTACTAGCAGCCACCCGAGCAGCACCCCAAGTGTGCGGCGCGATTGGTGAGCTGCGCGGTAGAATAGCCAGACAGTGAAGAAGGTAGCCAGGGCAAAGGCAAACCCGATGAAGGCAGGGATATTTTCCATGAGGAGACGTGCACGTGAGCACCTCACAAAGGAACCGGTGCGGGGTACCCTACCCCCTTGCCAAATGGCAAGAAATCATGAAGCGCTCAAGTGCCGCGCTCCTGCCCGAATGCGGCTCAAGGACGAGTCAGTGACGCCGAGGTAGGAGGCCACGTACTTGAGCGGCGCGTGCTGCAAAATCTCGGGGTTGGCTTGCACAAGTTTTTCGTAGCGTGTGGTGGCGGGTTCGGTTATCTGGTCTAGCAGGCGGGCTTTGAGGCTAGCCAGTGCTCGTACGAGTACCGAGCGGCCAAACTCACGAAACTCGGGCCGACTGTGAAACAGCGCGTTGAGCTGCGCATGGGTGATGTACCAGCCCGAGCAGATGGTAAGCGCCTGCAGATACTCCTGGGAAGGCGTGCGATTGAAGAACGACGATACCTCAAAGGCTACCTGCCCGCTGGAATAGAAACCTGTGGTAACTTCTTGGCCTTCTACATTATGCACAAAGGCGCGAAGTAAGCCGCTATCCATAAATAGGTACTCATCGCTGACGCGGCCGGGCTGAAGTAGCAGCGCGTTCTTGGTGATGACTTTGTGCGTAAAAGCGCCCGCAATTTCTGCGGCCTGCGCGGCATTGACGAGGCCGGACCCTTGTAAAAAATGGATTAGTTGTTCCTGAGCCATTCTTCCTTTTAGTAGTCTTAGGCGTGACTAATAGTTGAGCGCTGGTGCTGGGCTGCGGCGCAACCTACACTGATTGCCCGATAATGCAAGGGCCGCCCGACCTTTACGCCCTATGCACACCCTCGACCAACTCCGCACCGGGCAGCTAACCGGCATCACGCGCCTCGATTTATCGGCTGGCTTGACGGAGTTTCCGCCGGAAATATTCGACCTGGCCGACTCGCTCGAAATCCTTAATCTATCGGGCAATAAACTGTCGGCCCTGCCCGACGACTTGCCGCGGCTGCACAAGCTGCGCGTGCTGTTTTGCTCCGATAACCAATTTACTACCCTGCCCGCCGTACTGGGCCAGTGCCCGCTACTGAGCATGGTCGGCTTCAAGGCCAACCAGATTCAGGAACTGCCCGCGGCGGCGCTGTCACCAGCCTTGCGCTGGCTCATCCTCACCGACAACCAAATTGGCGAGCTACCGCCCGAAATTGGCCAATGCACCCAGATGCAAAAGCTGATGCTAGCCGGCAACCAGCTCACCGAACTGCCCAAAACGCTGGCCAACTGCACCAAGCTAGAACTGCTGCGCATTGCGGCCAACCGACTTACCGAGTTGCCAAACTGGCTGCTGGCCCTACCCCGCCTGAGCTGGCTGGCCTACGCCGGCAACCCGTTCTGCGATGCCGCCGAGGCCGCAGTGGTGGCTCGGCACCCGATTGCCGCTATTCCGTGGTCGCAGTTGCGCCTGGAGTATCAGTTGGGCGAAGGCGCATCGGGAGTGATTTCGCGAGCTGCCTGGCAGCGTAGCGACGACGAAGACGAGCCCATCGAGGAAGTAGCCGTCAAGATTTTTAAGGGCGCCGTGACCAGCGATGGCCTGCCGCACAGCGAGATGGCGGCTTGCATCAGCGCCGGTGCGCACCCCAACCTTATTGCCGTAAAAGGGCGCATAGTGGGCCATCCGGCCAGTGCGGAAGGCCTGGTGCTGGAGTTGATAGATTCGGCTTTTGGCAACCTGGCGGGGCCGCCCAGCCTGGCATCCTGCACCCGCGATGTGTACGCTTCAGGCACTGAGTTTAGTCTGCATGCCGTGCTGCGCATGGCGCAGGGCATCGCCTCGGCGGCGGCGCACTTGCATGCGCAAGGCATTATGCACGGCGACTTGTACGCGCACAACATCCTCAATACCAGAGCTGGTGACTGCCTGCTCGGCGATTTTGGGGCGGCCTGCTTCTTCGACCTGGGCGACCAGGCCACCGCCCGCACGTTGCAGCAACTGGAGGTACGCGCATTTGCTTGCCTGCTAGAAGAGCTACTAACTCATTCTGCCGAAGCCGCTACGCACCCGACTGTGGCGGCCGCTATGCACGACTTGCAGCGCCGCTGCGCGCAGGAGGGGGTAGGGGAGCGCCCGTTGTTTGCCGAGATTGAACGCGAACTAACGCAGTTCGGCTCAGCTACCTAGTCCAGTGCTCAGGTGACTGGGCGGGGGAGGTACAAATAGGCGTTTTTAATACTAATCTGCCCTACTTCCGGCGCTCGGAGCCGAGTGGTAGGACTGAGCGCGGCGACCTCTAGCTTGTTTGAATTACTTATCTTTATCAAATGATAAGCAAGGAGTCTATCGCTGGCTTTTACCAGCAGCAGGGCCACGAGGCAAGCGGCCCGGTCCGGCCGCGGCAGGCCGAGCAGTCGGGGCGCTTCAACGTCTATGACATCGAAGCGTTTTGCCACAAGCCGCTGGCTTACCGCCGCCGTGACTTTTACAAAATCTCGCTACTGCTTGGCAGCAGCCAGCTCAACTACGCCGACCGGGGCATCCTGATTGACCGGCCTGCGCTGGTTTTTTCCAACCCGCTGGTGCCGTACTCCTGCGACATCATTTCGGCGGTGCAGCGCGGCTACTTCTGCTTGTTTACGGAAGACTTTTTGGCTGACCACGGCCGCAGCGCCAGCCTGCAGGACTCGCCGCTTTTTAAAATCGGCAGCGACCCGGTGTTTTTTCTGGATGAAACGCAGTTGGGTACCGTTCGCTATCTGTTTCAGCAGCTGCTGGCTACTCACAGCTCCGACTACGTTTACAAGCAGGAACTGCTGCGCAACTACGTGAGCTTGCTTATTCACGAAGCCCTCAAAATGCACCCCCAGGCCACGTACTACCGGCACCAGAATGCTGCGGCGCGCATCGTGGCCCTGTTCACGGAACTGCTCGAAAGCCAGTTTCCCATTGATTCGCCCCAGCAGGCGCTGCGCCTGCGTACGGCCCGCGACTTTGCCGCCCACCTCTCGGTGCACGTCAACCACCTCAACCGCGCCGTGCGCGAGCTCACCGGCAAAACCACCACGGCCCACATCGCCGAGCGCCTCATCAGCGAAGCCAAAGCCCTGCTACAGCACACCGACTGGAGCATCGCCGAAATCGCCTACGGCCTGGGCTTCGAGTACCCCACATACTTCAACAACTTCTTTAAAAAGCAAACCGGGCTCACGCCCACAGCCCTGCGGCAAAACGCAGTTGTTTGAATTTCTTAAGCAATGGCTTGAAATTCGTTAGTCGGGCGGCGAGGGGGTAGGGACCTTTGTGGACTCCGGTACAATGCCGGGTGTATCCTCCAAATCTCTTCCCATGACTACTCCGAAAGTATGGTTTATTACGGGTGCTTCTAAAGGCCTGGGCCTCACGCTGGCCAAGCAGCTGCTGGCCGCTGGCGACTATGTAGCCGCCACCTCACGCACCACCCAGGCCCTTACTGATGCCGTGGGCCAAGCCTCCTCTGACCGTTTCCTACCCCTCGAAATGGACCTAGCCAGTGAGGCCAGCGTAGCGCAGGCTGTTGCCGCCACGGTCAGCGCCTTCGGCCGCCTCGATGTGGTGGTGAACAACGCAGGCTACCTGCAGTTTGGCACCCTCGAAGAGCTGAGTGACGCGGAAATGCGCCAAACGTTCGACGTGAACGTGTTTGGAACCCTCAACGTCATTCGCCACGCCTTGCCGCAGCTGCGGGCCCAGCGGGTCGGGCACATCTTCAACATCGCTTCCATTGCGGGCTATTCGGCCGAGTTTCCGGGCAGCGGCAGCTACTCTGCCACCAAGTTTGCCTTGGTTGGCTTGTCCGAAGCCCTGTCGGCCGAGGCCAAACCCTTCGGTATTCGCGTTACGGTGGTGTACCCCGGCACTTTCCGCACCAATTTTCTGGCGGGCAGCTCCCTGATGATGCCCGCCGCACCGGTGGCCGCCTACACCGAAGTGCGCGCCGCCGAGCAGCAATGGGCCTCGTACGATGGCCAGCAGCCCGGCGACCCCGACCAAGCCATGGCAGTGCTGCGCAGCGTGGCCGCCGCCGCCACGCCGCCGCTACACCTTTTTTTGGGCCCCGATGCGTACGAGTTGGCCGCGCAGAAAGAAGCCGCCGTGCAGGCGCAACGCGCCGCCTGGCACGACGTGGCCACAGCTACCAACTTTCCGGCATAGCCTAAGCGAGGGGGGT
>CALMOO010000314.1:4519-15038 GCA_937871705.1 uncultured Hymenobacter sp. | reverse complement strand
GGTGCAGTACTACCCCCCCTATCAACTGCACATCGTAGTGTACCATGTCCCAGGTGATTTCGGCGCCGGCCGCCAGCCACTTATTGCTCCAGATGGCCTGGTCGCCCGCAATCGTCACGTTGGCTTTGCTGCGCGCAATGTCGCGGTCCATGTCGGTAGCTGTTACTACCAACTGGCCGTTCTGAGCGTAGCGGCGTGCGGTTTCCTTTACAATGGCAAAAGCCTGGGGTAGGGCCTCCGTGAGGGCATTCTCTAGGTCTTTGTTGCGCTGCTTTTCGAGCGCGTCAATTTGCTCAAAAATCTGTTCTTTCTTCGCCACATCCAGCTGTGGCTGCGAGTCAATCTGGCCTTGCAGCGCCCCAATCTGCCCATCGATGCCGCTGAGCTTGCTATCAATCTGCTGGCGGACTTCCTGAGTCCGCTGGCGCAGTTGGTCGTCGGTCAGGCCGGCCAGTTTGGCATATTCCGCATTAATGAGGGCCACGTAAGGCACCACGTCCTTCAGGTCCTTCTCTGCTTTAGAGCCAAACAGCTTGGCGACGGTTTTGCCGAGGAAATCTAACATCGGGTAAATAAATTAACTAAAAATGGCGGCGCGTTCCCAGCAAATTTACAGCTTACCCGCTGAATGGGACTGCCTGCCGCAAATGATAAAACCCTACACTCTCAAAAAGAGTGCAGGGTTTTACAAAGCGGTAATATTGGCAGAAGGGAGTAGTGCAGGTAATGGGCGTAATATCGGTTAACCGCAGGAGCGATATTATTCAAATTACGCCCATCACTAGTGCTACTCCTTGGCTGGGTCGCGGCTGATGATTTTCTCTACCAGCGAAGTCGAGCCTGCGATGGCCGGCCGCACTGGCTTAGCAGCTTCTTCCTTCTCCGTCAGCTTCTTATAAAGCGTCAGAGCTTGGGCTACTACTTGGTCCATGTTGTAGTACTTGTAGGTAGCCAAGCGACCTACGAAGTGTACGCCTTGCGTTTCGTCGGCGAGCTTCTTGTACTTGGCGTACAACTCCGCGTTTTCGGGCATGGGTACGGGGTAGTACGGGTCACCTTCGGCCTGTGGGTACTCGTACACAATGGCCGTTTTGGGGTGCATCTGGCCCGTTAGCGCCTTAAACTCGGTGATGCGGGTGTAGGCATGCTCGTTGGGGTAGTTTACTACCGGCGCAGCCAGGTGTTGCTCTTTACCCAGCGTTTCGTGCTTGAACTCAAGCGAGCGGTAGGGCAGCTTGCCATGCTGATAATCAAAATACTCATCTACCGGGCCGGTGAAAATCATTTCCTTAAAGGGAATGAACTTGATTACCTCATGGTAGTCGGTGTTGAGCATGATTTTGATGTTGGGGTGGTCCAACATTTTCTCAAACATGCGGGTGTAGCCGTGCAGCGGCATGGCCTGGAACGTATCGGTGAAGTACCGGTCGTCGCGGTTGGTGCGGGTAGGCACGCGGCTCGTCACCGACTTATCCAGCTGCGAAGGGTCGAGGCCCCACTGCTTATTGGTGTAGTTTTTAAAGAATTTGTTGTAAAGCTCGCGACCAACTTTGCTAACCACAACGTCTTCCGACGTTTTGATAACCGGTACCTCTTCGGCTACCGACTCAAAAAATTGCTCTACTTCAAAGCTCGTAAGACTCAAGCCATAAAGTTTGTTAATCGTATCGAGGTTAATGGGCATCGGCACCAGTTGGCCATCTACCGAAGCGAGCACGCGGTGCTCGTAGGGACGCCAGTCGGTGAAGTTGCCGAGATAATCAAATACGTCTTTTGAATTAGTATGGAAGATGTGCGGGCCGTACTTATGAATCAGGATGCCGTCTTCGTTATAATGGTCGTAGGCATTGCCTCCAATGTGGCTGCGCTTATCGATAATGAGCACTTTTTTGTTGCTACGGGTGGCTAGCCGCTCGGCCAGCACGCTGCCAGCGAAGCCGGCCCCGACGATGAGATAGTCGAACATGGGGAGGAAAATTAGAGGATGATGAGAATAATTCTGCTAAGTAACGAGGTGGGAGGGGGTGGGGCTATAGCGTTTCGAAAAAGCTAGGCACTGGCGGAGACGAGCCGCGGGCTTTTGGCGGCAAGTCGCTCCTGCATTAGGTTCACCATGTTCTGCCAGGTGAGATCCCAGGAAATGGTGGCCAAGTAGTCGTCGGTGCGGGTGCGCCAGTCGGCATCCTTACCCTGCTCGAGAGCGGTAGCGATGGCCTGGCCAAAATCCTTGGGGTCATCGGCAATCTGCACGAGGTTCAAATCGCCATAAGGCCGAACCACGTCGCGGATGCTCGTACTTACTACCGGCCGGCCGGCAGCAAGGTACTCGGGGGTCTTTGTAGGGGAAATAAACTCGGTACTTTCGTTGCGGGCAAAAAGCAGGGTAGCCACATCCCAGCCACGCAAATAGGCGGGCAGCTCCTGGTAATTTTTGCCGCCGAGGTAGTGAATGTTGGCATTGTGCGGCAGCGAGGCAGGGTCTATCTTAACTACCGGCCCGATTATAACGAATTGCCACTCAGGATGGTTCGTGGCCAGCTGGCCGAGCAACTCAATGTCGAGGCGCTCATCTACTACGCCAAAGAAGCCCACCCGTGGGTGCGGGATACCAGCCTGGTCGGCAGGCTCGGCCAGCTCAGGGTTGCGCGCTTGGCCAAAATGGTCTTTATCAATGCTACTCGGGAAGGCGTGCGCATCGGCGTGCTGCTCGCGCTTGGCTTCGTAGAGGCGCTGGCCACCGGTGAATACCAAGTCCGCTTTCTGAAACAGCTCTTGCTCGCGTTGCCGCAGTTCGGGCGGAGCAAACTTAAACTGAGCCAACTCGTCCATGCAATCATACACGGTCAGCAGAGGCTTGAAGGCCCTTGATTTGTCCAACGCCATCGGCGTGTAATACCAAAAAACGTAGTCGTTGATGCCATTGTCATCAAAATAGCGGCTCAACACGTCAAACTGTGCCTGGTTGATGGCGGCATCGTCGCCGTGCAGACGGTGAGGCAAGTGCACTACCAGCACTTTCACCCCATTTTGGCGCTCTTTTTCTTCCATGTGCGGCTCGATGAAGTCATCGGCGTGGAAGAAGGCGTCCTCAACATAAAAAACCCGGCCCTTCTGGGCAAATCTTGACAGCAAATGCTGCGGCCGCTGCCAAACAAAATCCCAGTGCAAATGTGCAAAGCAAACCAGGTCGGGCAGGGTATACGTAAGATGGTTAGCGTCGGCTTGGTCCGCAGCCGAGGCGGTGGCGGCGGCACGCGTTGGTGCCTCCGCCGGAGTAGAAAGCGGCATGAATAAAGACAGGAAATAGCTTCGGCAGCTGTACTATACTGGGCAAAACATCCAATTTTTGCAGCGCTTGGATACTTCTACGCAAGCCCCCCCCCAAAGGATATGGCTGGGCTTAAAATAGTAGTTTCTACATGCTGCTTCCTATCCAATTCTAAGTATAAACTGCATTTCTACGGCATTTACCCATCCTTCGAGGGTATTATCACGTAGCCAGTCGTGGCGCACGCCCACATGCCGAAAACCGGCATGCTCAAACAACTTGATACTGGCCCGATTATCCTCGGCCACCGTGCAGTAAAGCTGGTGCAGGCGCAGTGCCTGCTGGGCATAGACTAGCAAGTGCTGCAACGCTGCCTGCGCGTAGCCGCGGCGGCGCTCGCTTCGCAAAATCGTAATCCCTACCCCTGCCCGCTGGTGCAAGGCTGAGTAGTCGAAGAGGTCGAGCGTGCCCACGGAGCGAGCTTCTTCGTTGCTGATTATCAATCGCATTTGGCCAACCTCGGCCAGACTGGCGGCGGCGTGGCGCAGGTATTCGCGCAGCGCATAGCGCGAAATGGGGGCCGGCAGCACGTCTGACACAGCCCACAGGTCGGGGTCGTTTTCGAGGTCAAACAAAAAATCTACGTCTTCCGGCTCCAGCGCTCGCAATGTGACCATAGGCGAATGTAAAGCGCATACCCGTTCGGTTTACAGCTCGCCGCCGAATACGCGCATGGCGGGGCCGCTTAGCCACACGTTCTCGAAGCCACCGTCGGCACGCACCCGAAAGCTTACTTCCAGCAAGCCGCCCGCGGTTTGCAGGCGCACCGGCGAAACGGCACCGCGCTGCGAGGCCGCCAGCGCCACGGCCGTTACGCCGGTGCCGCACGAGTAGGTTTCGTCTTCTACCCCCCTCTCGTAGGTGCGCACGGGCCAGGCGTGAGTGGGGTCGGCGGGGATTTGTACGAAGTTGACGTTGGTGCCGGCCGGGTCGTAGGCTTGGTCATAGCGAATGTCGTGGCCGGTGGCAAACACGTTGAACTCGGCCAGATTAGGCGACTCTTCGGGGTCGAGAAAGTGGATGTGGTGCGGCGAGCCGGTGTGCAGGAATACGTCCTCGTCCCCTACCCCTGCCAACTGCACGGGAGCCACATCTATCATCTTGAGGCGCACGGTGCCGTCGGCTTCGACGTGCGCCTCATGCGGCCCATCAACGGCCAGGAAATTAGCGGTATCCGTAATGACGCCCAGGTGCTTGGCGAAGGCCACCAGGCAGCGGCCGCCGTTGCCGCACATCGAGCTGGGCGCGCCATCGGCGTTGAAGTACACCATCTCAAAATCGTAGCCGGCGCGGTTGCGCAGCAGCATCAAGCCATCGGCCCCAATGCCGAAGCGACGGTGGCAGAGAAACGCAATGCGGGCCTGGTCGGTGACATCGAACTGCTCGGCGCGGTCGTCGATAATTACGAAGTCGTTGCCGGTGCCCTGGTATTTATGGAAGGTCATGGGGCAAAGTTCGGCCCGCAAGGCTTTGCTTGTACCTGCTGCGGTGAGGTAAGCTTAAAAACGGCGCTTGTTTTGGTGGGCGCCCCGCCATAACAAACGCCCTACCCCCCTAATGCCCCTGGCTGGCCAAATCGCCGCAGCGCAGCCAATATGCCCACTTTCGGCGCTGGGGGGCAATGTGGCCGTGCAGGTATTTCTCGATGAGCAGGGCCGCGCAGGGCGCAGCCGATAGCCCTCCGAAGCCCGCGTTTTCGAGGTACACGGCTACTACTATCTCAGGGGTTTTGGCGGGCGCGAAGCCGGCGAAGGTGGCGTGGTCGTCGCCCTCATCGTTTTGCACGGTGCCGGTTTTGCCGGCTATCACGATGCCCACATCGGCGAGGCTAGCCAGCTCAGCGGTGCCGCCGTGCTGCATGGCGGCCACCATGCCGGGCACCAGGGCGGCCAGATTGGCACTGTCTACCAAGGTGTGGTGGCGCTGCGTAAAGCGCGGCAGCGGCTGGCCCGTGGTGCCAATAGCGCGCACAAAATGCGGCGTGATGTACCAGCCGCGATTAGCAATACAGGCCAGCACATTGGCCGTTTGCAGGCCGGTCAGGTTGATTTCGCCCTGCCCAATACTGAGGGAATAGATAGATTTAAACGTCCAGTTTTTGGTCCGGCGCACCTTGTCGTAATAAGCGGGGGTAGGCAGGAAACCGGGCTGCTCGCGGGCCACGTCGACCCCCAGCAGCGTATCGAGCCCAAACGACTTGACGTAGCGCCGCCACTCCGTGAGGTGGGTGTGGCGGGCGGCCACCGTATCGGCCGCCGTAGCCGCCGAATCGGGCCGCGGCTCCACCACGGCTTGCAGCACTTGGTAGAAATAGGGGTTGCAGCTGTACTTAAGGGCCATCGTGAGGTTGCGGGCCTGCGGGTGCGGATGCACGCAATTGATGAGCGACTGGTCGCAGGGAAAGGACGTATTAGCCCCAATAGCGCCCAGCTGCAAGGCCACCGCCGCGTTCACGAGCTTAAAAACTGAGCCGGGCGGGTTGGCCAGCACGGCGGGGCGGTTGAGCAAGGGGCGGTTTTCGTCGTCGCGCAGCAGGGCGCGGCGCTCGGCGTTGCGGCCGGGCGCGGTGAGCACGGCCGGGTCGTAGGTGGGCGCCGACACGCAGCACAGGATTTCACCGGTGGCGGGGTCGAGGGCCACGATGTAGCCGCGGCGCTCGCCCAGCAGGCGCTCGGCGAAGGCTTGCAGCGGCAAGTCGAGGCTTAGGTGCAGGTCTTGGCCGGGACGGTACACGGTGTCGGCGGCCCAGCGGCCGTGCACGCGGCCGTGGCCATCGGTGAGCGGGTGGTACGCGCCCCGGTGGCCAGCCAGCAGGTTGTTATAATAGCCTTCGATGCCGCTGTTGCGCAGCTGGTAGTAGCGGCCGCGCGCCAGCCGCTGCGCCAAGTACAGGAACTGCTGGGCCGCTGCCGGCTGGTAGCCCAGCACGGGCGCGGCCACGTTGGTGAGGTAGGTGCGCTCGCGGCGGCGCCGCACCACCAGGCCTGGCCACTCGCGGGCGTGGCGACGCAGGCTATCGGCCTCGGGCCGCGTGATAAGCAGCTCGATGGGCCACTGCTGCTGCCGGGGCCCAGCCGGGCGCAGCGTATCAACCGTGCTGATACCCATTGAATCAGTGCTGGTTTGTAGCAGCAGCGGGCTGGCGGGTAGGCGAGTCGCGGCCACTCGCGCTTGCAAAGCCCCGTCGGGCCAGCCTAGGAGGTGGTTGAAGGCAATTGAGTCGAGGGCGGCAACGCGCGGAATGCTGAGTGTGTAGTGCGCTTGCGTGGCCACGAGCAGCGCATCGTGCCGGTCGTAGAGCCGGCCCCGGTGCGGCTCGTACACCTCGCGGCAACGCAGATAATTTTCGGCCGGCTGACCCAGCTGCGAGCTCGGTGTGGAGCACGAAATTGCTCCTACCCCCCCTAAGGCCAAAAACAGGATTAGGTACGCAAGTTTTGTTCGAAGTAAGCCAAGCATCATGTAAAGCTAGTGCTTTGTTGTCCAGCACTGAAGCGCCTTTCGCCTAATAGTATAGCCAGGCTTTGCTGATGACTTTTGCGGCGCAGGATGCCGCACTCAGCTGCTCTGTACAAGCCAAAGGATTTATAGTTTGTTTCGTGAAACGACGCTTACGCTCAGCCACCAGCGGGAGAATGCCTGAACCCAAGGCCGGCCCTAGAAGTACTTTTGCACCGTGTACGATTTCCTGACTACTTCGCCCTGGCCCGATTATGAACTGCTCGATAGCGGCAATTTCCAAAAGCTGGAGCGCTTCGGGCCGCACGTGCTGGCGCGCCCCGAGCCCCAGGCCATCTGGGATGCGGCCCTACCCCCCTCCGAGTGGCACAAGGCCGATGCCACCTTTGCCCGCGCGCCCGGCAGCACCGAGAAAGGCCAGTGGAGCCTCAAAAAAGGCATGCCCGAGCAGTGGGTTATTGCCTACGAGCGACCGGGCGGACTGCGCTTGAAGTTCCGGCTGGGCTTGTCATCATTCAAGCACGTGGGCTTGTTTCCGGAACAAGACCCTAACTGGCAATTCATTTATAACCAGACTAAAGCGCGGCGCGCTACCCTGCCGCGGGTGCTCAACCTGTTTGCCTACACTGGCGCAGCCACGCTGGCCGCCCGCGCCGCCGGGGCCGACGTCACGCACCTCGACTCGGTGAAGCAAGTCAATTTCTGGGCCCGCGACAACATGGAAGCCAGCCAGCTCGACGGCGTGCGCTGGCTCGTGGAAGACGCCATGAAATACGTGCGCCGCGAGGTGAAGCGCGGCAGCAAGTACCAAGGCCTCATCCTGGACCCACCTGCCTACGGCCGCGGCCCCAACGGCGAAAAGTGGCAGCTCGAAGACGAGCTCAACGAGTTGCTCAAGCTCAGCCAGCAGCTGCTCGACCCAGAAGACCATTTCTTCGTGGTAAACCTGTACTCGCTGGGCTTTTCGGCGCTGATTTTGGACAACCTGACGCAAGCCATTTTCCCCGGCAAAAAAGCCGTGCGCGAGTTGGGCGAGATATACTTGCACGATGCTAATAAGCGCAAGCTGCCGCTGGGCACGTTCTGCAGGTTTGCTACGTAGCACCATTTATCAGTACGAACCTGCGAAGCAATTGCTCCCGAACGCTATCCGAACAACTCGTTCTGGGGCGATTGCCGCGCTGCGCTCACAAGGACGGACGATTTTACAACCAGTATCTGAAAATTTATGCACGCACCCGTACTGCACCGCCGCTTGGCCCTTATCGACATGGGTACCAACACCTTCCACCTGCTCATTGTGGAAGACCGGCCCGGCCAGCCGCCGCACGAGCTGCTGCGCACCAAAGTAGGCGTGCGCCTGGGCGAAGGCGGCATCAGCGAGGGCAAAATCGCGCCCGTGCCATACGCCCGCGCCCTGCAAACGCTACGGGGCTTTAAGGAAGAAATAGAGCTGCACCAGGTGACGGAGGTGCGCGCTACGGCTACCAGCGCCATGCGCGTCTCGCGCAACGGCCCCGATTTGGTGCGCGACATTCTGGCCGAAACCGGGATTCAGGTCGAAGTTATTGCCGGCGAGCGCGAGGCCGAGCTCATTGCTAAAGGCATCCGGCAGGCCGTGCCGCTAGGCCCAGAGCGGCACCTGCTGATGGACATTGGCGGCGGCTCCATCGAGTTTATTATTGCCAACGCCGACACAATTTTTTGGAAGCACAGCTTCGAAATTGGAGCGCAGCGGCTGCTCGATAAGTTCTTTCCCGACCCCGCAGGCGCACTGCCGAAAGACGCGCTGGAAGCGGAGCTGGAATTTCTGGCCGCTGCGCTGGCGCCGCTCACGGCGGCCGTGGCCGAGTTTGGCCCGCTGGCTGGGCTGGTGGGCAGCTCGGGTAGCTTCGACACCATCGGCGACTTGTCGGTGGGCCGCATACGGCGCGAAGCTGATTTGCCCTCGGCTACGCCCATTGCCCTGGAAGACTTTCGGCTGTACTTCGCCCAGCTGCTGAGCCTAAACCACGACGAGCGCGTGGCCTTACCCGGCATGTTCCCGATGCGCGCCGACATGCTGGTAGTCGCGAGCGTAGTTATCTATTTCGTATTGAAAACATACAACTTAACCCAGATTACGGCATCTGCTTTCGCCCTCAAAGAGGGCTTGCTGGCCGAGCTACTGAGCTAGCCGCGCGCACTATTTACAAGCTCACAGAGCCCTGCTACTGTCTTGAGGCCAGGCCAGCTCTATCCCCCGCCACGCGGTGAATGAACGCCAGCTTAGCTACCACCGCCGGACTGATAATGAAGGGGTAGGGGTCGGGCTGGCCCATGCTGCGGTTGAGGCTGTTCATGGCAAAGGTGAGGGGTAGCCACATAGCCATAATCTTGTTGAAATCAGCCAGTTGGTACGGGTCTGTGATAGCGGCACGCAGGCCTTGCTCGGGCAGCGCCTCAAGCGGATTGAGGCGCAGGCCGAAGGCGTAGGCAGTTTGCAGCGTGTCTATAATGTGCAGGTAGTGGGCCCAAGTTTCGGCCCAGTCTTCCCAGGGGTGGCTAGTGGCGTAGGAGCTGATGAAGTGCTGCTGCCAGTCGGGCGGTGCACCCTGGGCATAGTGCTTTTTGAGCGCCTCGCCGTAATCCTGACGGTCGTCGCCGAATAGCTGGCGGAACGGCTCCAGGTTGGGGGTATTGTCGATGAGGCGGTCCCAATAGTAATGGCCCACCTCGTGGCGAAAGTGCCCCAGCAAGGTGCGGTATTGCTCGTGCATCGCCTGGCGGGCCTGCTCGCGCTCAATGGCATCGGCCTCAGCTATATTAATGGTAATAAGGCCGTTGTCGTGGCCCGTCAGCACGCGTTCCTGGGGGTTTTCGTCGGCTTTGAAGTCGAATTGCAAGCCTTCTTCGGGGTATACGCGTTTGCTTGCCACAGGCAGGTGCAGGCACAGCAGGCTGTACACGAGGCGGTGCTTGGCTACCTCGATGTGCTGCCAACGCTCCAGGTAGCCAGGCTGGCTTAAGTCAGGAATAGTGTGATTGAGGTCGCAGGCCAGGCAGAAGGGGGTAGGGCTGCCGCTGGGCACCAGCCAGTTGCAGGCATTGTGCTCATGGTTAGCACAATAGCTATACGTGTTGCCTGTGGCAGCGGGCTCGCCGTAGAGGCGAAACGTGCGGTCATCAGGCTGCGCTTCGAGGGGTAGCAATTGCAGCTCGGTTGGCTCAAAACCCAGAGGGTAGTAGCATTTCTCGCAGCGACTGTTTTCAAAGTACAGTACTTGGCCGCAGTGCGTGCAGGTAAAAAGCTTCACGTAGAGTTCTGGCTGGTAATGCTTCTCTTAACGTGGCGTACGTTGCGAAGTTGAGTTTGGGCAGCGAGCCGAAGTGAATCAATGCATTTATGGGCAAGTCCATCATTTTTGCAGGGTACTTATGGATAAATGACAGTGTTTTGCAACTTTCAGTTGTTTATTTAGCCCCAAGTATCTGCCTAAGCTGAGCCATTTGCGTTAAAGCCCATCAACTACAATACCCCCCTCGACCTTTATGCTCAACAATGCGCTACTGACCTCCTACCAGGAGCAGCCCCAGGTCTGGGATGAGATGTTTCGGGCCGAGGGCATCCGGCCCGAGTACCACCATTTCGTGGCCGCCATCGAGAACCTGGCTGGTGAGGAAATGACCCGCAAGGACGAATTAGCAAAGAAGCTCTTTATGAGCCAGGGCATTACGTTCACGGTGTACAAC
>CALMOO010000314.1:0-4509 GCA_937871705.1 uncultured Hymenobacter sp. | reverse complement strand
GTGTACAACAGCGGCGAGGGCATCGAGAAGATTTTCCCGTTCGACATCATCCCGCGCATCATCAGCAACACCGAGTGGCTGCGCATCGAGGCCGGCATCAAGCAGCGGCTAAAGGCGCTAAATATCTTTTTGAAAGACATTTATCACCAGCAGTTTATCATCAAGGATGGCGTGGTGCCGGCGGCGCTGGTGTACTCGTGCCCGCAGTTTTTGCGCGAGATGATGAACGTGGCGGTGCCCCACGACGTGTACACGCACGTGGCGGGGGTAGACCTGATTCGGGACCACGACGGCGAGTTTTACGTGCTCGAAGACAACCTGCGCACGCCCTCCGGCGTGTCGTACATGCTGGAGAATCGGAGCATTACGTACCGCATTTTCCCCGACCTGCTGCCCAAGAGCAACGTGCTGCCGGTGAAGGACTACCCCGCCCTGCTTTACCGCAACCTGCTGGCCCTGGCTGGCCCCCAGACCAGCGACCCCACCGTGGTGCTGCTCTCGCCGGGCATCTACAACTCGGCGTATTTCGAGCACAGCACGCTGGCCCGCCTCATGGGCATTCAGCTGGTGGAGGGTAGGGATTTGATTGTGCATAACCACTTTGTGTACATGAAAACTACCCGCGGCCTGGAGAAAGTGGACGTCATTTACCGGCGCGTCGACGACGAGTTTCTCGACCCGCTGGCGTTTCGACCCGATAGCGCGCTCGGTGTGCCGGGCCTCTACTGGGCCTACCGCAAGGGCAACGTGGCGATAGTGAACGCTATGGGCAACGGCGTGGCCGACGATAAAGCCGTGTACTGCTACGTGCCCGACATGATACGCTACTACCTCAACGAGGAGCCGATTCTGAAGAATGTGCCCACTTACCAACTTGCTGACAACGACCATCGTGAGTTGGTTTTCAGCCAAATGGACAAGATGGTGATTAAGCGCACCAACGAGTCGGGCGGCTACGGCATGCTCATCGGTAGTGCCGCTACCGAACAGGAAATGGACGATTTCCGCCAAGCCATCACCGCCGACCCACGCAGCTTCATTGCCCAGCCTATTATCAGCCTCTCGTCTACCCCCTGTTACATCGACGGCAAGCTCCAGCCGCGTCGTATCGACCTGCGGCCGTTTGCGCTGTGCGGCCCCTCGGGCATTGATATCGTGCCGGGCGGGCTCACGCGGGTAGCCCTGCGCGAAGGGTCATTGATTGTGAACTCGTCGCAGGGCGGGGGCAGCAAGGATACGTGGGTTTTAGGGGGGTAGGGCAACTCCCTGTAGCAGCCCCACCTCCCGGCCATCTTCCCGATAGGGAGACACGGCCGCTTAAAACTACTTAGCAACAATACTTTATCAATAGCTACCTCCTCTTTCGACTGGCTCTCCCTCCCCCACCGGGGAGGGAGCCGGGGGGTAGGACTGCTACAGCGAACGACCTTCTACCTATGCTTTCCCGCGTTGCCGACACTATCTACTGGCTGGCTCGTTACATGGAGCGCACCCAATCCATGTTGCAGGTTATTCGTATTCAATACATTGCCTCGCAGGACGAGCCGCACTACTGGGGCTGGCAACCGCTGCTGCACACCTACGGCGACCTCAGCGAGAAGGAAATAAAGCAGCGCGCGCCGCACACGCCGCAGGTGCTGTACCACCTGGTATTTGACCGGCAAAATGGTGCCTCGGTGTACCACAATATCGTGCGGGGCCGCGAGAACGCGCGGGCTGTGCAAGACCACATTACTAAGGAAGTGTGGCAGAGTCTGAATGACTACTACCACCTCATCCGGCAGGACAGCGTGGCGCACCAAACGCTGGGCGAGGACCCCGTTTCGGGCCTCGATGGCTTGATTCAGCAGGGCGTGCTCTACGTGGGCACCGTGCAAAATACCATGCCCCGCGATGAAGGCTACATCTTCCTGAAGCTGGGCAAATTCTTAGAGCGTGCATTGCAAGTAACTGATATGCTGCGCCTAAATCAGCATTTATTCGGTGAGGAAAGTGAGCACGGCGGTGCGCCCGAGCTACGCTACCTGCTGTATAGCTTGCTGGGCTATGAGCTGTATCTCAAGACCTACCAAGGCCAGCTAGAAGCACGCAGCGTGCTGGAACTGACGCTCTACAACGCCGATTTTCCGCATTCGCTGCTCTACAGCCTGGGCCAGCTGCTGCGCTACTGCGAGCGCCTCAAAGACAAAAGCCGCCCTGAGAGCTACGAGCAGCTGCGCTTTCTCATTGGCAAGGCGCGCACCACAGTAGCCTACAGCACCCTAGAAAGCCAGCAGGGCGAGGCGCTCGGCAAGTTTCTGGCGCAAGTGCGGGGCGAGCTATTAGAGGTAGCCGCCGCACTCAGCAGCTCGTACTTCGGCAATGGATGAACTCAGTTAACAAGTAACATTTATCATTTAACAAGCTTTTGCTTCGCCTGCTAACTGGATGATAAACAGTGATTGTTAACTGATAATTGTTAGCTAAAATTATGGCTTCTTATAAAATTCAGCATCGCACGCGCTACGCTTATGCGGCGCCCGTTATCGACTGCGCCAACCAGCTGATGATATATCCGCTGGCCGATGAGCGGCTAACGGTTAAAAGCCACGTAGTCAGCATTTCACAGTACCCTGACGTGGCATTGTTTACCGATTATTTTGGTAATCAAGTGGGCGTATTTTCCATTATTCAGCCCCATTCGGAGCTGGTTATTGAGTCGCGGGCCGAGGTAGAGACCCACGCCATTCAGTTCCCGATGGATGAGGCCGACGCCGATACGCAGTGGCAGCACCTGGCGGGCCTGCGCACCGATATGGCCTTCATGGATTTTCTAAAGCCGGCTCACTTGGAGATAGAAAATGAAATCCGTCAGGCGCTGGGCAGCGTGCTTACGCCCGGCGCCAAGCCACTGAAGCAAGCGCTGGAACTATCGGAGTACGTGCACGATAACTTCCAGTACCAACAAGGCGTCACGAATATTGAAACGCCGCTGGAAGACATTTGGCGGCTGCGCGCCGGGGTGTGCCAAGACTTTACCCTGATGCTGCTGTACCTACTGCGGCTCACGGGCCTGCCCGCCCGCTACGTGAGCGGCTACGTGTGCCCCCGCGACGAGAACGTGCGCGGCACCGGCGCCACCCACGCCTGGGTCGAGGTGTACGTGCCGTTCTACGGCTGGCTGGGCCTCGACCCCACCAACAACTGCATCGTCAACGACGGGCACGTGCGCATGGCCATCGGCCGCAACTTTGCCGACTGCACGCCCGTGAAAGGCACCTACAAAGGCACCGGCGCCCACACCCTGGAAGTGTCGGTGCACATCGAAAATGGCCAGCCCCTGCCTTCCGATAACCTGCCCGACGTGCCGGTGTACGTGCAGCAGTCGCCTACCCCCATTGCGCCCGTCAACTCCTACCGCAAGTACCTGGACTGGGAGCAGCAACAACAGCAGCAACAGCAGTAGCTTATAGCAAGCAAAAGTCCGCCAAACTGCCCCTAAGCACGTCTGGCGGACTTCTGCATTCTAATGAGTTAGCCTTAGCTAAGGCTTAGTTTGAAACTCGATAGGTACCGTAAAGGTTACCGCTACATCCTGGCCATTTTGCTTGCCAGGTTCGAAGCGAGGCAATTGCTTGATAGCAGCTAGCACCGCATTATCAAAGGCCGGACTTAGGCCTTTTACAATATTGGCACCCTGTACCTTACCATCCTTGTCTACCAAGAAATTGGCGAATACTCGGCCGGTAGGCAGCTTTTCGCCAGCCACCACTTTCGGGTATACGATTTTGCTTTGTATTGCTTTCACAATAGCGAACTGACCACCACCGCCGGGTAGCTGCGGCATCTGCTCGACGTAGGTATAGACTTTACTACGGTTTTCAAGAATTGACTGCTCCGGATTTAGCATGGGTGGTGGCGGTGCTGTTTGGCGTGTTGGCACTCTCGTGATGGTCACTACTGGCTCGCCGGGTCCATTCATGTTCGTTATATTGAATTGCTGCATAGTACCAGGCTCAAGTTTACCGCCCGTGCGCAGCAAATCTTGGTGCATTGCCTCACGCAACCTACTCTGAATTTTTACTGTGCTCGCCTCGTCGGCATTTGATGCGTTTTGGCCGCTAGCTGAATAGCCAGCCACCAAAAACAACCCACCTAGAGCGGGCAGCACAAGCCACTGTTTCCAGCGGCGCACGGGAACTTGATTCTGCAACATGGCAATTCGGGTTAAAGTGAAGGAAAATGTGAAGGGTTGAAGCAGTGTAGAAAAGGCTGGGCGGCGCAGTTGCTGCGCCGCCACCCGAGCCAGCAGCACGGGGTAGGGCGTGGCCTCGGTGGGGCCAGCAGCGGCCGCCTGGTCGGCCAGCAGCTCGTGGGTGAGGCGTAGGCCAGGCAGTAGCAGATGGGCGAAGGGATTGGGCCAGAGTACGGCGCGACACACTTTGAGCCAGAGCACATCGAGCGAGTGGCGCTGCTGCACATGGGCTATTTCGTGCGCCAGCACGGCATCTGCTTCCGCGCGCGTTAAGG
>CALMOO010000313.1:10502-10815 GCA_937871705.1 uncultured Hymenobacter sp. | reverse complement strand
GTTGGGGCGCGAGCGGGCAGCGGCAGGGTGCATACAAGGTGAGATACGGCGTGCGCCGGCCCTAGCGCCGGCAAAGCTACCCCTACGAGAAAGCTAGGGGTAGGGGCCACGCGCACCAGCCCGCGGGCAGCTAGTCGGCGCGGCTAGCACGGTTCTGAGTCAGTATCTGTAGCGCCCTGCCTGTGTCACCCCCACGCTGGCTCGCGCCGCTTAAGGCGCGCAGTTATTCGGCAAGAAGGAGCCACGGCGGCTCCTTGGGCAGATTCTGCTCAAGCCAAAGCCCCAGTGAGGGTGCCGGTCTGGCGCGCTCACT
>CALMOO010000313.1:5437-10444 GCA_937871705.1 uncultured Hymenobacter sp. | reverse complement strand
GGCTACACCTGCGCCATGCCGCCGTCTACAAACAGCTCGACGCCGGTTACGTAGCTGCTGTCATCGGAGGCCAGGAAGACCACGGCTTTGGCAATTTCGTCGGCATCGCCCACGCGGCCCAGGGGTATACCGTTTACCATCTGCGCTTTAAACTGCGCCACCTGCTCGGGCGTGTCGAGGATGCTGTTGAGGCCGGGCGTTTCGATGGGGCCAGGGCTAATGGCGTTCACTCGAATGTGGCGGCTTTTGAGGTCGGCGGTCAGCGTGCGGGCCAGCGAGCGAATGGCGGCCTTGGTGGCGCTGTACACGCTGTTGGCTTCAAAGCCCTTGATGCCCACGATAGACGACATCAGGATGATGGCCGCCCCATCAGGTAGCAGGGGTAGGGCCTTCTGCACGGTGAAGAAGAGGCCCTTCACGTTGATATCGAACTGCCGGTCGTACTGCGCCTCCGTCACGGCCTCTAGGGGCGCAAATTCGGCGATACCTGCGTTGGCAAACAGCACGTCGAGCGTACCTTTCTGCTCCTTGATACTGGCAATAGCCCGGTCGAGGTCGGCGAGGTTGCTCACGTCGCCCCGGATGCCGAAGGCTTGGCTGCCAAGCGTTTGCACAGCAGTATCGAGCTCGGCCTGTCGCCGCCCAGTGATGAATACATACGCGCCTTCGGCCACGAAGCGCTGAGCCGTAGCCAGGCCAATGCCGGTGCTGCCGCCCGTAACGAGGGCTACTTTGCCGGCGAGTTTTTGAGAAGTTGCCATGATGATGCTTAGCGAAATTTGGTTGGTTTCGGTAAGGAACCAACGTTAGTTACTCCTGGTTACTAAAGCTAAGCAAATACCCATACAAACTGGTTACTTCTTTGTAACCATTGCCTTCTGCCCTTCCTTTTCCTGCCTACCCCCCTTTACTATGAAAGACGCCGCCTTCTGTGCCTCTTCCTGCTCCATGACCCGCACCATGGGCGTGCTCGGCGGCAAGTGGAAACTCATCCTCATTACCCACCTGGGCGAGCGCCGCGTGCGCTTTGGGCAGTTGGCCCAGCGCGTGCCGCTCATCTCGCGCAAGGTGCTCACCGAGCAGCTCAAAGAGCTGGAAGACGATGGTGTGGTGCGCCGCGAGGCCTTTGCCGAGCTGCCGCCTCGCGTCGAGTACTCGCTTACCGAACGGGGACTGGCGCTGCTGCCCATTCTAAACCAGTTGTGCAGCTGGCACGGGGCTGCTACCCTGCCCGTAGCGCTTGAGGCATAGCGCCCGGCGGGGGCTGGCACAACCCGCCCCTCCCAAAGTAGGTACACCCAGCCGTACCTACCCGGCCCCGGCCGGCGTTTTTCTCCTATGACCAAACACACCTATGACATGGGCGTGGTCGGCAACTGCGCCTTCCTCGGCCTCATTGGCACCGATACGGCCGTGCGCTGGCTCTGCTGGCCGCGCTTCGATAGCAGCTTCGTCTTCGGCTCTTTGCTCGACGAGCAGAAGGGCGGCGAGTGCAGCATCCGGCCAGCCGCGGCTGAGTTTACCTCCTCGCAATACTACGTGACCAATACTAACGTGCTGTGCACCGAGGTAGAAGCTGCCGATGGTAGCTACCGCGTCACGGACTTTGCGCCGCGCTTTTTGCAGTATGAGCGCTACTACAAGCCCCTGATGTTCATCCGCAAGATAGAGCCACTGGTGGGCACGCCGCGGGTGCGCGCCGCCTGCCGCCCCGTAGCGCAGTACGGCGAGCAAGAGTTGAGCCGGCGGCGCAGCTCCAACCACATAGCCTTCCTGGGCATGGAGGAGGAGATTCGCCTCACCACCAACATCCCGCTCACCTACGTGCTCGATGAGGAAGACTTTGTGCTGAATGAAGTTAAATACTTGGTGCTCACCTACGGCGCCCCCCTCGAAGCGCCCCTCGAAAGCACGGCCGAGCGCTTTCTGACCAGCACCGTGGCTTACTGGCGAAACTGGGTGAAAAGCACTAGCATCCGCAATTTTCACCAGTCGCAGGTTATCCGCTCGGCGCTGGCCCTCAAGATTCACCAGTACGAAGACACGGGTGCCATCATTGCGGCCAGCACCACCAGCCTGCCCGAGGCGCCCGGCAGCACCCGCAATTGGGACTACCGCTTCTGCTGGATGCGCGACACGTACTACATCCTCACGGCCTTCAACAACATCGGCCACTCCGAGGAGCTGGAGCGTTATTTCCATTTCATCGCCAACATCTCAACCAAGGTCAAGGACAAGTTCCAGCCGCTCTACGGCATCGGTGGGCAGTCACAGCTGGTTGAGCAGGAGCTGCCGCTGGCTGGCTACCTCGGCAACCAGCCCGTGCGCATCGGCAACGACGCCTACACCCACATCCAGAACGACGTGTATGGGCAGGTGCTGGTGGCGCTGTTGCCGCTCTACGTCGACTGCCGCTTCCGCGACCCCGGCCGCGCCACGCCCGTGGCGCTGGTCGAGGAATCGCTGCGCCTCATAGAAACCACCATGGACCAGCCCGATGCCGGCCTCTGGGAGTTTCGCCACATCGCGCAGAAGCACTGCTACACCTACCTGTTTCACTGGGCTGGCAGCCACGCCGCCCGCCAGATGGCGCGTTCGCTGGGCCACGTCGAACTCGAAGCCAAGGCTGCGCGCCTGCTTCAGCAAGCCGAAGAGCGCATCGAGCAGTGCTTCGATGCTGGGCGGGGAGTGTATACCAACGCCATCGGCTCGCCGCACCTCGATGCCAGCACTATTCAGCTCATCACCATGGGCTACCTCGACCCGAACTCCGAGAAGGCCCGCCACCACTTGGCCGAGCTGGAAAAAGAGCTTAAGACTCCCGAAGGCCTCTTCTACCGCTACCGCCACCCCGACGACTTCGGCACGCCCGAAACTACGTTCCTCATTTGCTCTTTCTGGTACGTGGAGGCGCTGGCCTGCGTCGGCCGCCTCGACGATGCCATTCGCGAGTTCGAGCAGCTCATCACCTACACTAACCACCTAGGCCTGCTGAGCGAAGACGTAGATGCCAAAACTGGCTCGCAGTGGGGCAACTTCCCGCAGGCTTACAGCCATGTCGGCTTGGTAAACGCCGCATATCGTATCGCTAAAAAGCTGGATAAGCCGAATTTTGTGGGGTAGGGGCCATGCACTGAAGAAGGACGTCATACTGAGCTTGTCGGAGCATCTTTACCGCCTCGTTGGAGGAAGCGATAGATATACTTCGACAAACCCAGTATGACGTCCTTTTTCAGTGCATTGCTCTACGCCAGTAGCTTGCGCAGCAGCTTCCGCACCTCACTCGTCGAGCCCAGATTAAACCGCGCCAATGACCGGGCGCCCGTGCCCACCCGCACCGAGTACGCCTCGGGGGGTAGGGCCCGGAAAGTGTCTTCATCGGTGCGGTCGTCGCCAAGGGCTAAGGCAAAATCGGGCGTGTAGCGTTCCAGCCAGCGGGCGGCGGCGGCGCCTTTATTGATACCAGCGCTTTTGATTTCGACCACTTTATTGCCTTCCAGCACCTGCAAGTCGGTGTTGGCCGTCATAAAAGAGAGGTGGCTTAGCAGCTCGCGGGCCCGCACCGTGCCGAGGTCCGCATCGGCGCGGCGGTAGTGCCACACCAGCGAGTAGTCCTTCTCCTCAATAAACGAGCCCGCCGTGCGGGCCACGTACAGCTCCAGCACCGGGCGCATGTCGCGCTTCCAGTCGTTGCGCAAGGCCTGAAACAGCTGCCAGTCTTCGCCGGCCGTGCGTAGCCACACGCCATGCTCGGCAATAAAATCGAGGGGTAGGTCGCCGAGCCAGCGCTCCAGCGTAGCCCGGTCGCGCCCGCTGATGATGACCACCCGCGTATTGGGCAGTGCTGCCAGCGAGTGCAACAGCAGGCGCAGTTCCTGGCCTGGCTCGGCTCGCTGTGGGTTAGGGTTAAAGGGCACCAGCGTGCCGTCGTAATCGAGCAGTATCAGGCGCTGCTGGGCGGCGTGATAGTCGGCTAGCAGCTGGGTAGTCACGGCCGGCGTCAGCATCTCGGGCGCCAGGGTGTGCTGCTTCATCTTAGTGTACGCCAACTGATTCATAAACAGCCGCGTCCAGGAGAATACGTTGTAGCGGCGTACCAATTCCTGCATCGAAGCCATGCGGGTCTTCTGCTCCTCCTCGGGCATTACGAGGGCGTCGTGCATGGCTTCGGCCAACTGGCCCATGTCGGTGGGGTTGATGAGCAGCGCGTCGGACAGCTCGCGGGCTGCGCCGGCACGCTCGCTCAAAATAAGCACCCCGCGCTGGTCGAGTTTGCTGGCCACAAACTCCTTGGCTACCAGGTTCATGCCATCACGCATGGGCGTCACCAGCGCCACTTCGGCCAGGCGGTAGAGCGATACCAGTTCTTCAAGCGGCAACGAGCGGTAGAAGTACACTATCGGGTTCCAGGTGATGGTGCGGTATTGCGCGTTGAGCCGGCCCACCAGCTCGTCAATCTCCTCCTTAAGAGCGGCGTACTGCGCCACCTGGTCGCGCGAGGGCACCACCACCATCAGCAGGCTCACCTGTCCGCGCCACTCGGGGTAGCGCTGCAGCAGCAGGTCGAAGGCGCGCAGCCGCTGGGCAATGCCCTTGGTGTAGTCGAGTCGGTCGATAGATAAAATAACCCGCGTATCGTGCAGTGCCTCCCGGTACGTCTTCTCAAAAGCCTTGGCCTCATCCGAGTTCGCTGCCTCAGCGTAGCGGTCGTAGTCGATGCCCATCGGGAAGGCATCGACGCGCACCGTGCGGGTAGGCGTTTCAATCTGCCCGTTCTGCGCCGACAGACCCAGCAAGTGTGACACCGCGCTCAAAAAGTGCCGCAGGTAGCCAAAGGTGTGAAAACCGATAAGGTCGGCGCCCAGCATGCCTTGCAGCAACTCGGTGCGCCAGGGTAGCACCCGTATTAGTTCTTGCGACGGAAACGGGATGTGCAGGAAAAAACCAATGGCCGCTTCGGGCCGGGCTTTGCGCAGCATCTCGGGCAGCAGCAGCAGTTGGTAGTCG
>CALMOO010000313.1:0-5427 GCA_937871705.1 uncultured Hymenobacter sp. | reverse complement strand
CGTGCACCCAGATGGTGTCATCGGGGCCAGCCTGGGCCAGCACGGCGTCACAAAACTTCTGGTTCACGGCCACATAAGCTTCCCAGTGTGCTTGCTCGTAGGTAGCCAAACCACTGAAGTAGTGAAAGGTAGGCCACAAGGTGCCGTTGCTAAACCCTTCGTAGAAATCCCGAATTTCGTCTTCGGTCAAGAACACCGGAGCCATGTTGTCGGCCTGCAGCTCCGTGCGGATGTGCTCTTCTTCAGCCTCATCCTGCACAAAAAGCCCGGGCCAGCCTATCCAGAGGTTATCGCCTTGGCGATAGATAGAGCCGAGCCCCGTGGCCAGCCCACCTTCGCTAGACTGAAAGGTGAGCCCCTCTTCGGCCCGGATAACTTTGGTAGGTAGGCGGTTAGATACAATTAGGGTACGGGACATGAATAAACTAAGATGATAAGCCCGTCGGTTTACGGAAAAAATCATCTAAAAGTCATTTTTGGCCGGCTTATTGCCACCCTACCCCCCTCTCAATCAAAAATGATGGTCTTGTTGCGGTGCACAAATACCTGCTCGTCAAGCACCAGCTTAAGAGCGCGGGCCAGCACTATTTTCTCCACGTCGCGCCCCGCCTGCGCCATCTCGTGAGCACTATGGGTGTGGTCTACCGGAATAACGCGCTGCGCGATAATTGGCCCCTGGTCGAGCTGCTCATTCACGAAGTGTGCCGTAGCGCCGATGATTTTCACCCCGCGCGCATACGCCTGAGTGTAGGGGCTGGCCCCCACAAAAGCGGGCAAAAACGAGTGGTGAATATTGATAAGCCGATTGGCATACGGTTGCACAAACTCGGCCGACAAAATGCGCATGTACTTGGCCAGCACCACAAAATCGGGGGTGTAGCTGGCTAGCACTGCCAGCACTTCGGCCTCGTGCGCCTCGCGGCTGCGGCCCTCGTGCGGCAGGTAATGAAACGGAATGCCGAACTTGCCCGTCAGCTCGCTCAATACCTCGTGGTTGCTGACCACTGCCTGAATCCGTGCGTTTAGCTCCCCAAAGGCGTGGCGCACCAGCAGCTCGCTCAGGCAATGGTGCTCCTTCGTTACGAGTAGCACGATATTCTTCGGGTGGTTGTCGGCCAGCCGAATGCGGGCTGCGGCCGGCAAAGCGGCTCGCAGCTGCGCTAGCAAGGTGTCAGCGGCAACGTCGCCGACCAGCTCGGTTCGCATGAAAAACACGTTGTCAGCGCGCTCCACAAACTCATCGTTGCGCAGAATATTGAGCCCGTGCGCATACAGCACGCCCGTAATCTTGTAAATCAGCCCGCGTTCGTCGGGGCACTGAATCAGCAGCAGGTGTGCCATCGAAAGTAGCCAGTAGGTAATGCCGCAGCAATATGCAACCGGCAATGCCCTACCCCCTCTGCTGGCTACGAAGCCTGCGGCGCGTACTTGCGCTTGATGAACTCCAGCATATCGCGCACTTGCTCATCGGTTTTGTTGGCCTCTATTTTCCAGAGCGCCTCAATCAGCAGCAGTAGCAGGTGCATCTCCTTGTCAGGCTCGGGGTAGCCCAGTTGCGCAAAAGCGGCTTGCAGCAGCGCCGGCACGGGCCGCATAAAGCGCTCGTGCTGCTGGCGGGCCGTGTCGTGGTCGGTCAGGCGGTATTGCAGCTTCCAAAAGTGCGGCTCTTCCAGCACCAGCTTATATGGCAGGTCAATAACGCTGTGAATAAACGCCAGCGGGTCAGTCTCGGTCAGGCCCCCGCGATTATGCTCGATAATACGCTGGTAGCCACTTTTGATAATAAAGTCCAGGAGCTGGTCCTTAGACCCAAAGTGCTTGAAAATAAGTGCTTCTGAAACACCCGCTGCTTTAGCAATAAGCTGCGTCGAGGTGTTGTCAAAGCCTTTTTCCCCAAACAGCTGCAACGCCACGTTGGCAATGTGTTGGCGGCGGGTAATCATGGGGTAGGGGTAGGGGACGAAGCGCGCGGCAGCTAAAACGCCGGCTGAGCTCAACAAATCAAGGGGGCGCAAGTTCGGCACAAATGCCGCTACAAGCCCGTTATAATCAGCAAGCCCTGTCTTCTGCGGTCTGGCTTAAACGGAAACCGGCCGATTTGGAAATACCAAATCGGCCGGTTGAGCAACTTTCAGTGTCTGCAAGGGCAGCGCTACGAAGCGCGCTAGAGCAGAGTTCATACATCCAGACGGGGTGGGAACAGCGGCTGGATAATCAGAGTAGAAGAGTGTGCGAGTAGGTTGTCGGCTAGCTGGGTGGGAAGCCCTAGCCGTTAGTGTTAGCAATATTACGACAGAAAATTGATTCCAAGTAAGTGTTAGCTCACTTTATCAGAGTAAGTGAATACTCACCACCATTATTTTGATGTAAACCTTTGTAAATCACCTTTATAAAATTTCGTGTAAAATTATGTCATTTTTGAAACGCCAGCAATAAAAAAGTGGCTCCCTATGCTTGTAAGCACAAAGAGCCACTTTTAGCTACTATATCTTTCTATAAATATTTCTCGTAAATCCCAGCCGCAATTTTTTCAACAAGATTTTTGGGTACAATGCTGGTAAGTCCGGCCGATACCTTATTGAGAATGCCTGGAATCAATTCAGCCTTACCAGCAAACAAGGCTTGTAAGCCGGCTTCGGCCACGGCTGCTGGGGTCATCGATACTTTATTGGCCACGGCTTGCAATTCGACGCCCATGCCGGCTCGGTTGCCAAAGTCAGTAGTGGTAGCGCCCGGGCTGAGGCAGGTTACCGAAATGCCACTGCCCTTCAACTCGTAGCGTAGCCCCCGGCTAAAACTCAGAAGGAAAGCTTTGCTGGCCGCATACACCGAAAGCGAGGGTACCGCCTGGTAAGCAGCCGTACTGGCTACATTCAGGAGGTAGCCTTGGCCAGCCAGGCGCAGCTGTGGCAGCAGCGCATAGGTGAGCTGCACCGGCAGATTAAGATTAAGCTGCAGCATGTTGAGCTGCTCCTCCAAGTTGAGCTTCTCGAAGCGTCCCCACAGCCCGTAGCCTGCGTTATTGACCAACACTGCCAGGCCTTGAGGTGCCTGCTTGGCCGCCCAGGTAGCTACCTGGCTGGCCGCTTCTGGCTGGGTAAGGTCGAGGGCCAGCAGGTGGGCTTGGCGCTGGTAAGTAGTCTGGACTTGCTGAGCCAGTTCCTGAAGCTGGTTTTCGGAGCGGGCCACCAGCAGCAGGTCGTAGCCGCGCCGGGCCAAGCCCAACGCTAGCTCGCGGCCAATGCCACGCGATGCACCAGTAATGAGGGCGGTTTTCATTTAACAACTAACATTTATCATTCAACAAGTATGACACGACAATCAATTAAGCACTCAGCGTGGCTGGCCTTGTTAAATGTTAATTGATAAATGTTACATGTATTTACTTGACTAAGTGCAGAAAGCGCAGGTAGAAGGGGGTAGGGCTATCGTTGCTCTTGGGCTGATACTTGCCCCCGATAATAGGCACGTACATAACGCGCCGCCGCGACTCGGCCCCCACCAGCGGCGACTGTGCCACGCGGTGCCACATGCGGCCATCGTGCACGGTCAGGTCGCCAGGCTCAGTTTCGACGGCTACTTCGTTGGGGTCGTAGTACACGTCTTTGTAATACTTTTTGCGGAAGAGCATCTTGCCCAGGCCCTGGCGGTGCGTGCCCGGGATAACGCGCAAGCCGCCGTTCGTAGCCTTTGTGCCATCGAGGTGCAGGCCTACGTTGAGCATAGGGCGAATGCGCTTGCCATAGAATACGTCGCGTAGCGAGTCGGTATGCCAGCCCATTTGCGAAAACTCGGAGCCTTCGACGTTTACGTAGTGATTGACTACCAAGCCGTCGCGCTCATTTTCGCCTACCCGCCCGTCGCCGGTTTCGAGCAGCGGAAACAGCGCCTCGAAGCGCTTGTCTTGCAAAAGCTCGTGCAGCACTGGGCTGTGCTGCGATGCAAAGGCAAACCGCTGCACGATGGGCGAGCCATCGACGTCCTTGCCGTATTTGATGGGTACGCCGTTTACTTTATCTACATGGTTAGCCAGCCAATTGCTTTGCACATCCTGAGTAGCTTTTAAATAAGCCTGTACTTGCTCGGGCGAGGCAAAAGGCCGGAAGTGCAGAAACCCGTACTTAGCAAAAAAAGCCCGTTGCTCCTGAGTGAGTTCAGCACCGAGAGTAAAGCGGGGATAATCGGATAATGATGCCATAGGAGGACAAGCCGTCAGCGAGTAATTCGCCGACACAGAAGTCAATTGAAAAGGCAAAGATACAGCGAGGCCACGTGGGTACGTAGTGAAGCTAATGCCTAATAGAGTAGTTGGGGTGCATATAACCGAAAGCAGCCACCAGAGTTGTGCGTATGATTAACTTTTAAACAAAAAGCTGTTGCCTTTTTGTGGCGCTGTGCCTTCGCAACATAGGTGAGCAGTCCGGTTTTACGTAACCTACGAGTTGTAAACCAACAAGTTCATAGGGCAACTTGGCAGGCCGGGGCAACTAAACGGCTTGTTGCCGTAGGATACGTAACTGCGGGGTAGTAGCCTTGGGCAGGACTGCTAGGTTAGGAACTGCCTCTGTTTTCTGGACTAGTTCCGGGCTTTTGCCACTTTATTTCGCATAATAATTCTGCTAGTATTTCATGGTTTTTACACCTAGTCCCATGCTTCTTAAGCTGCTCTATACTAGGGGCAGCCTGCACAACTTGCCCGAGGGCAAAGGTGTAGCGTTCAGCATAAAAAACCGCCTCGATACGGTGTGCCTCACTAGTGTGCAGCACGTGCAACTAGGCGAAACCATCGTGCCAGCTACTCATATTCACCTCGACCTTGGGCACGGCGACGTGCGCCCGGCGGCACTATTAGCGGCTGATAACCAGAGAATAGCACTGCCAGTTGGGCAGGTGCTCACGTTTCTGCTCGATACCGCAGCCCTACCCCAGGGTATGTACCAGCTCCACGTGCAGTTTGGCACTGATGCTTTTGGCGAGCTGAGCGTGGAAGTAGAAGACAGCATAGGCAGCGCCGACGGCCGGGTGCGCATTCCTCGCTCCGAAGAGGACGACTATGCGGAGGCCGCCATCTTGGCGCGGCAGCAGTATGCCGAGTCATTCACCAAGCAAGAGTTCAGTCACTTAAAGCAATATTCCTTCGACCCGCACGCCCTGCGCGGCAACTGCGAGGGTTTTGTGGGGGTAGCGCAGGTGCCCGTGGGCCTAGCGGGCCCCTTAACGGTGAATGGCGAGTACGCACAAGGCGATTTCCTCATTCCGCTGGCTACCACCGAAGGCACGCTCGTGGCGAGCTACAGTCGTGGTATGCAGGTGCTTAATATGTGCGGCGGGGTGGAGTACGCGGTTATCGGCGATGGTATGCAGCGGGCGCCGGTATTTGTGTTCGACGATGCGCGGGGCGCGCGGGACTTTGGCCACTGGGTAGCC
>CALMOO010000312.1 GCA_937871705.1 uncultured Hymenobacter sp. | reverse complement strand
GACGAACAATCCCGCGAGACCGACCGCCACCACGCCCGCGAGCGCGACCAGGATACCAAGCGTGAAGCCCAGACTGCCCAAAATCACCCGCCCGTATTTCCACCCGCTTTCGACAAGTATAAGCCTGCAGCTAAGGAGCAACAAACCGAGCTGTTACGTCGTCAACAACCCGCCTTCACGCCCTACTACCAGCAGAAGGTGAGCCAGTACTTCCAAAAAAATCAGTAGTTTTCCGGTAACTATTCAGCTAAGGCTGCCGTACGAACAAAATCGCGTTGCTAAAATCAGGCAGAGTCTCGCCAGAGTGGTCGCAAACCACGACGTTGAGACCCTGCCTGAATTCTATACGTACTAGCTATTTTTGCCCTTCCTACTTTCCGCGCTGCCTTCTACCCCCTCTACTGCCCTTTATGAAGCAGGTTAAAATTCAGATTCCATCGCTCGTGGAAAATATCCGCGTCGTGGAAAGCTTCATTGACAATTCCAAAGACACGTTCCACATCGAGGACGATATCTACGGCAATATCATGGTGGCCGTCACCGAAGCCGTAAATAACGCCATTCGCCACGGCAATAAATTTGACAAAGACAAAAACGTTTATTTGTCTTTGTACGTGAATCCCAGTCAGTTAAAGTTTGAGATTGAGGACGAAGGCGTTGGTTTTGACTTTACTAACCTGGATGACCCAACGGCTCCCGAAAATATTGAAAACCCTGGGGGGCGCGGTATTTTCCTTATTCGCCACTTGGCCGATGAGGTAGAGTTCAGCAAGGATGGTCGGCGCGTAGAGCTAACGTTTGCTCTCACGCCCAGCCCTACTACCGAAGCCGCTGCCGCATGAGCCACAGTGCCACCGCCGCCGGCGTTCGCTACTTCGAAGCCCCCGGAATCGAGTTTGTAGTAGAAGACGTGCCGGAATTTGGCTTGCACGATGCCGAGGATTTGGTGGCCTGGATTGAGCGCATTGCGGTGGTGCATGAGTACCGTATTGCCCAGCTTACGTACATTTTCTGCTCCGACGACTACCTCCATAAGCTAAATATGGAGTACCTCAACCACGACACGCTCACCGATATTATCACCTTCGATAACGCCGACGATGCCGACGTGCTCGAAGGCGATATCTTCATCAGCGTGGAGCGCGTGGCCGACAACGCGCAGGACTTAGGGGTCAGCTTTCGCGACGAGCTGCACCGCGTCATGATACACGGCGTTTTGCACCTGCTCGGCTACCACGACAAAGACTTACTGAGCCAAACGGCCATGCGCCGTAAGGAAGACTACTGTTTGTCGCTGCGTGGCTTCTGATAGCGAAGTAGTTGCTGTATCGGCCGCATGACTCCTTCGTCATTCAACTCATCGTCATACAGTATTCCCGGCCGGGTGCTGGATTATTACCTTAGCCTGGGTTACTACCGAATGAACCAGGACTTGTTCACCTGCCGGTTTTTGCCCGTGGGTGAGCAGTTATACACCGTGCATTGGCTGCGCCTGGTGCTGAGCCGGGTGCAGTATGGCAGCAAGCAGCGCCGGCTCTTTCGGCTGAATGAGTCCTTTGCGGTGACGGTGAAGCACTTCCGCATTACGGCAGAATATGAGGCACTCTACGCCCGCTACCACCAGTCGCTGGATTTCGACACTGCCGATTCGCTGGAAGCGCTGCTGCTGGCTGGGGCTACGCACACCGTGTTTGATACCTACATAGTGGAAGTACGCGACGGCGACCAGCTGATTGCGGCGGGTATTTTCGATTGCGGCAGTGCCAGCATCATGGGCATCGTCAACTTCTACCATCCCGACTACCGAAAACACAGCCTGGGCAAGTACCTGCTGCTGCTCAAGACGGAGTATGCGCGCACGCAGCAGCTGGCCTACTACTACCCTGGCTACCTGGTACATGGCTACCCAAAATTCGATTATAAGTTGTTTGCCAGCCCCGAGGCCACGGAGGTATTCGATTGCCGCAGCAGCCAGTGGCTGCCCTTCGACTGGGGGGTAGTGGCCCAGCAATCAGCGGCTTTGCTGCCCGACTGGCCCAGCCAAGACTGGGCGGAGTAAGCTAGCGAACCTCGATAGAGATACTTACTTATCTTCAACCATGGCCCTACTCCAACTAACGCGCACCACCTCCGAAAATCCTGATTTCCGCTCTCTAGTGCAGCTGCTCGACCAAGACCTGGCCGAGCGCGACGGAGCCGAGCACGCGTTCTACGCCCAATTTAATAAGATTGCCGCGCTCAACCACGCGGTAGTCGCCTACCTAAATGGCACTCCGGTAGGCTGCGGCGCATTCAAGGAATTTACAGCGGAGTTGGTTGAAATCAAGCGCATGTTTGTGCAGCCGGCACACCGTGGGCAGGGCGTAGCCCAAGCCGTGCTGGCCGAGCTAGAGCGCTGGGCCCATGAGCTGGGCTACGCCAGCGGCGTGCTCGAAACCGGCAAGAAGCAGCCCGAAGCTATCCGGCTTTACCAAAAAAGCGGCTACTCGCTCATCCCCAACTACGGGCAGTACGTTGGCGTCGATAATAGCGTGTGCATGCAGAAGGCACTTGGCCGGTAGCAGGGGGTAGGGAACGCTCGCCGTTTTGTGGCGAACTTTGTACCCTACTTGCAGTGTCATGCTTGCTAAGGCGCCGCCTGACACTACTTAGCGCCACTAGCTTATGTTCTCCGAAACCGAATACGACCTCATCGTAGTGGGCGCCGGCCACGCCGGCTGCGAAGCCGCGGCGGCCGCCGCCAACCTGGGCTCGAAGGTGCTGCTCATCACGATGAACATGAACACCATCGCCCAAATGTCGTGCAACCCCGCGATGGGGGGGGTAGCGA
>CALMOO010000311.1 GCA_937871705.1 uncultured Hymenobacter sp. | reverse complement strand
CAGGAATACCGCAAGGGCGTAAAAATTGGGGAAACTCGCCGCGACTTTCAGCTGCAAGTGCTGGTGTGCCCTCACAATACGGCGCCCAGCCTAACAATGCTGCCCGGCACCACTGGCAAGGTAGCCTACCGCCCCGGCCTCGATACGCTGCGCCTTACCCCCACCGGCTCGCGCTGCGTGCGCCTGCGCTTTACCGACTCCGATGCTAACTCGCAACTGACGCTGAGCCTGCACGCCGCTAATTATACCGGGCCACTGCCCAGCTTCACTACGGCCACTAGTGGCCTGGTGCGCATGGCTGGCCAGCCCGATACGCTGGTCGCTACCCTTTGTTTTTCGGACTGCCTCGATACCAATAAGCAGGTTAACTTGCTGGATATCATTGTTTCGGACAATGGCTGCTCGCTGCCCAAACGTGATACTGTGCGGGTGGCCATCATTGCCACGCCCAACCCCAATGCCTTGCCTACCCTCACCAGCACGGCGGGGTCGGTGTTTCCGCTGCACGTGCGGCCCGGCCAGACGGTTGCCTTCGACGTGACTGCCACCGACGCCGATGGCGACGCCCTAACTCTCGCCCTGGGTGGCGACAACGGCTTTGCCCCGAGTGCGCTCGGCGCTATCCTGACGCCGCAGGCCCAGAGCGGCACCCGGCGCACGGGACACTTCAACTGGGTGGTGGGCTGCCCGGCCATTACCGACCCGCCGGGCCAGGTGCGCGACCTGGTACTGACGGCCACGGCCGTTACCCCTTGTGGTGAGCAGCAGGCCGCTCCGCCACTTACGGTGCCTGTTATTGTCGATTATACGAATGCGCCGCCGGTGCTGGCTTCTACCCTACCCCCCGACTCGGCGGGCGGGCCGCCCGTGGTGCGCCTTGCCATTGGCCAGCCTTATACGGCCACCCTCACGGGCACCGATGCCGACAAAGACCAGCTTGTACTAAGTGCTACTGGCCAGGACTTTAACCTGGCTGATGTGGGCATGCACTTTGCCGCATCGGCTGATGCCGCTGGCCTGGCGGGGGGCATCTTTAGCTGGACGCCCGCTTGCGATGGCAACACGGTGGTAGACGGCCAGCCGCGCCAGTTTACGGTGACGTTTCAGCTGCAGGAAAGCACCTGCCGGCCGCAGCCGCAGGCCCGCATCGTACGCTTTGAAGTGGCTAAGCCCGTGACTCAGGAGTTTACGCCGCCCAACGTTATTACCCCGAATGGCGACGACAAGAACCAGTTTTTCACGCTTTCATCCCTACCCCCCGATTTTTGCGATGCGCACTTTGCAAGCGTCAAAATCTACTCGCGCTGGGGCCGCCAGCTTTACGAATCAGGCGACCGTAACTTCCGCTGGTCGGGCGAAGGCATGGCTGGCACGTACTACTACTTGGTTACTTACTCCAATGGCCGCCGGTTTAAAGGCTGGGTCGAGGTTGTCACAAACTAGTAGCGACGCAGGGTCAACTCCGCTGAACGTTAGTTGTAGCCGGCACGCAGTTTCTGCAGGCCATGCAAAAGGCCGCCCAAATGGGCGGCCTTTTGCATCAATAAACAGGAATATGCTCTGTAATTCAATGGTTTAGTAGGCAAAGAGAAACACGGCAAACAGTACCACCCACACTACATCCACGAAGTGCCAGTAGACGGTCATGGCCTGCAGCTGCCGACGGTAGTAAGGATTACGAATAAAGACCAGCGTCCGGACGCCATCGCGGCCAGCGTGCAGGGTACGCAGCAGCAGCGCCAGCAAGTAGCCCATGCCGGCCAGAATATGCACCACGTGCACCGCCGTAATCAGGTAAACGTACGTGCCGCTGGGGGCACCCGTAAAAAGCACGCCCTGCTGTATCAGCTCGCGCCAGCCCAGCACCTGCAAGCCGCAGAAGATGCTGGCCAGCAGCAGGGTAGCTCCCAGGCAGCGGGCCAGCCCCGACACGTCGTCGGCCTTGTACAGGCGCTGCGACTGCGCCAGGGTATAAGACGACACCAGCAGCACGATGGTACTCAGCGAAAAGTAGCGCGGGAAAGGATGGCCCGCCATCGCGTTGCCACTGTGCAGCCGCGTCATCACGTACATCACCACCAGCATCGTAAATAAGATACTGATACCCAGCAGCCCTAGATAAAGCAGCATCAGCAGCGGCGGCACCCGCTCCATGCGGCCAAATGCGGAGTTGCCAGCTGGCTGGCGCCCTGCTCCTACCTGGTTGCGGCGTTCATTATCAGGCGTTTTCAAAGAAAAAATGGCAACGAGGTGGGAGAAAAAGAATTCCGCAAAATCGAGGCTGGGCGGTTAACCCGTAGCGTACTAGTAAAGCGCAGAGCCAGGCGTTAAGTTGCTAATTTTAGTTAGTTAAACCAAATTTTGTACGTCTTTCATCCGTTGCTTTTTCCGGCGCTTTCCTACCCCCCTTGAAGCTGGCTCATCGAAAAAACGAGCCGATTTTACCAAGCACCGCATGCAGCGTAATCTTGGGGCCCTTGCGGTCGGTCAGGCCGAAGGTGACGTGGGTTTTGCCGGCCACGCGCAGGTCGAGCACCAGCCCCAGCGTGCGGGCCAGGTCGTGCAGCTCCTGCAGCGGGTCGAAGCCCGGTTTCTTGACTGGCTTGGGGGCACCCGGCGGCTGGGGCGGGCCACTGGTAATGAGGTCGAGCACCTGCTGGCTGGCCACGTTCAGGATGAGGTAGGAGCCCGAGGCAGCCAGTTGCACCTCGTGCCCGCCCGGCCAGGTAATAACTAGCCGGGCCTCTACTTCCAAGCCCTTAGCCACGCGGGTTGGCCGCGTCAGAAGCTGGCGATATCAGCGGGGCGGCATTGATGCTCAAGCCACTGCCACTACCCCCGGCGGGAGCATCGCCTTTGGTGCGAATGCGCAGCGTACCATTGAGGCGCCAAGTGGCGGGCGGGCCAGCGGGGTTTTGCTGGTTGGGTACTTGCAGCTCCATTTGGTCGAAGGCGCAGTTCAGCTCGATGCCGCCCGAGAGGCGCGTGAGCAGCGAGGCGGCCGTATCGGCCCAGGAAGGTTGGTCTGCCATGAGAAGTAGCGCGGACTTTGTAAGTCCGCAAATGAAGAGTAAATAAATGGCGGCCACAGCGGGCCAATAGGTAGGGCCGCTCTGCCAGGCGCAAAGCAAGCAGCAAACTTCAGAAAACCCAAACGCAACCGCTGAGCCAGGGTTGCCGTTGGCACAAGCGGCGTATTTTTGCCCCAACATCCGGTTTCGCTTGCTTTTTCCTTTACCACATGAAGTTCATTACTTGGTTCGTCATCGCGCTCGTCGTTATTCTGCTCATCGCCCGCTTTAAGCCCCAATCGGCCGCAGAGCCTATCATTCCTACCGAGGAAAAAGAATCGCAGGGCAACCCCGAAGCCGATAAGAACGCGCCGCCCGCCCGCACCGAAGAGCAAGGCAAAGCCGACGCCCAAAAAGGCGGCTCAACGACCTACGTAGCGCCCGGGTTTCGGCTGGCTTTGGCATAGTTCCCAGCCTTTAATCGCACATTAGGAACGTCATGCTCAGCTGGCGTCCGCTTGTCGAAGCATCTTGGCCGCTTCGTTGGAT
>CALMOO010000310.1 GCA_937871705.1 uncultured Hymenobacter sp. | reverse complement strand
GCCATATTCACCGCAATAAAGGGCTTGCTTGCCCGTGCCGATTGCGTATGGATGGCGTGCGCTACCAGCTCCTTGCCCGTACCAGTTTCGCCGGTTACCGACACGGTAATGGCCGTGCGGGCCGCTTTGGCAATCAGCTCGCGCACGCGCTGCATGCTGGCATGCTCGCCCAAGAGCTGGCCTGCGGGGCCAGCAGGTTCGGCCGGGCTCTTAGGCGTGGCCCGCTCAGCTACCTGCGGCCGCGCCTGCGCCAGCAGCTGCCAAAGCTGCTCGGGCGTAGCGGCATCCTTAACTAGGTAGTCGGTGGCGCCGCTGCGTACGAAGCTGATGGCCAAGCGCACATCAGCCTGACTAGAAAGCACATACAGGGGTAGGGCCGGCAACTGCGCGCGTAGCTGCTGCACTAGCTCGTGCGCTGGCCCATCGGGTACGGCATCGCAGTCGAATACCAAGGCGCCCGGCTGCTGGCCGGCCTGCAAGCTTTCTAGCGCTGCCGCACTAGTTGGAAAGCGCCGGAGGGCATAGTCGGGATTGCGGCTGAGCTGGTGATGTAAGAGGTTGGCGTAAGCGGCATCAGATTCGATAAGCCAGATTTTAAATGTAGCGAGTGTTAGCATGGAAGGAAATAAAGCGGTATTCGCAAAGCAGCACAGCTAACTGATGAAAGTAGTAGTGATGCTCGGAATAAAAAAATATAATAGCGGAAAAATGATAATAGTATTTTTATATTATAACCTAATAATCAGTTACAAAGCTACGCATAATAGTATAAATAAGATGTTTCAGCAAGTCCATTTGTTAGAGAAATTTACCATTTTGGGATTCTATAAATAAAACTTATTAAGCATATATTACTAATAATCAAAATGTTATCTTATTGGCAGCATCCTTGAGACAAAGGAATGGTACTGAAATTACTTTTTACTTCTATCATGCGCTTTATACAAATAATTTCATTTCGCACATTAGTGCTGCGTAAAGCTCGTCGTGCTAAGTTGCTACTTTTGCTTTTAGGAGTGCTGGCTGCTTCCAATGCCTGGGCTGTCGAGCGGGCATACTATTCGAGGAGTGCTAGCGCACCGAATACAACCGCGAGCAACGTAACCGTGGTCTCGACCCTGAGTCCCGACAACCTGAGCTTGGCGGCTACAGTTACTACCGACCCTGCCCAGGCCGTGAAGCTGCGCCTAAATCTAAATGGAACGGCTCCGGGCGGCTACCGCGCCGGTATGCTAGTATCGAACAGTGACGGGAGTGCCCTAGCCAGCGGCGTAACGGCTGTGACGATACGTACTTTCCTCAACGATAACCTGCAGGAGCAAAAGACAGTAGATGCCACGCTGGTACAAACAGCTCTGCTCGATAATGATAATCAGCCACGGCAGTTTGAGTTTAATACGGCGGTTGGGAAGGATTTTAATCAGGTAGAGATAGAGTTTGGCGCCGCTGGCTATGGCCCGTTTCCGCTACGTGTTTCACTGGGCGGGCGCCAAATCCAGATTCGCTACGCCTATGGTATTGGGCAGGAGCTGCCTAAGCCAGCCACCGGCTTTCTGTCGCAATTTGGGACGACGGCCCCCGGTCAGTACAGCACCGATGGCCAGAGTAAGAGCGGGGGCATCTGCGTGAATAACAACGTAAGCAACCCCGAGCGGGCCGTAGATAACGACCTGACAAACTACGCTTCGTTTAACACGCTGGCGGGGCTTTCACTCGACCCAAATAATGGCTGCCTGGGTACACTGCGCGTAAACCTGGCAGGCGTGGTGCCGGGCAGCGGCTTCCGGGCCGGGTTTGTGATTGGCAACTCGGGCCTGCTCGATGCAAACGTGCTCAATGGGCTGCGCCTGCACACTTTTCGCAACGGGGTAGAGCAGCAGGTGGCTTCGGTAGATAATAACTTGCTTCAAATCAACTTGCTGGCTGATGGCCAGGCGATGGTGAGCTTCCCGGCCTCGAAGGAGTTTGATGCCGTGAGCATCGAGCGCACGGGTGCCCTGTCCTTGCTCGACAACCTGAACCTGTACTATGGCTTTGGGCTCGACAATGCCAGCTTTACCAACAACCCCGCTATTACGTCCTACCCCCTCAACACCAGGAAATACACCGTAAAAACGGGTGGACTGCTGTGCGCCCTATGCAGCAGCACTGTAATGACGCCAGCTGGCAGCCCGCCCTATATTAACCTAAGTCAGACCGTGGGCGCGGTAGGCACCGAGAGCGTGCAGTTTCCGCTGGCTGGCGCAGGGCTGGCCGGCAACCGCGCCGGTGTGGTGCTGGGCAGTGGCACCCTGCTCGACGTATCTGCGCTGAGCAACATGACTTTATCAACCTATGATGACGCCGGCAACTTGCTCGAAACAGCCAGTGCCAGCTCGGTACTCGCCTTGAACCTGCTGCCGGATGGCCGCCAGGAAGTGAGCTTCCGCACCACGCGCAACTTCACCAACGTGAAGCTCACGGTGAAGGCTGGCGTAGCGGCACTCAACAACCTGAGTGTGTACTCCGCCTTTGCCGACGACCGCGGTACGCTACAAATAACACCGCCGGTAGTGCTGCCTGTGGTGCTCACCAGCTTTGGAGTAAGCCGCGCCCCCGGTGCCACGGCCGCTACCATTACGTGGGCTACGGCCAGCGAGCAGCGCAGTGCCAGCTTCGTGGTAGAGCGCGCTACCAACCCCCAAGCCGGCTTTGAGGCGGTGGGGCAGGTAGCGGCGGCCGGCACCAGCACCGCCACGCACCAATACAGCCTGCGCGATGCCGCAGCCCCTACCCGCACTACTGCCTACTACCGGCTGCGTCAGCTTGATGTCGACGGCAGCGAGCACTTGTCGCCGGTGGCAGTGCTGGCCGCTTCGACGTCTGCGCTAGCTGGGGGCTTTGTGCTCTACCCCAACCCTGCTACGGCGGGCTCGGTGTCGCTAAGCTTGCCAAGCCCCGCGCAGGCGGGCACTACCGCCGTTATCTACTCGGCTTTGGGCCGGCTGATGAGCGAGCAGGCAGTAGCCGGCGGCGAAACTGAGGCCGCTCCGGCGCTAACTACGGCCGGGCTGCCAACCGGCATCTACTACGTCGTGCTTCACGACGCAGCAGGCCAGCCGCTGGGTACGCAGCGGCTGGTTATTAGCAACTAATACTTAGTCCTGTTATTGGCGTCCACTTATTGTTAGTGAATAGCTATTATCGGTTAATTCATTTATTAGTAAAGCCACCGCCCAGCCAGGCGGTGGCTTTTGGGTTAAGAAGCTGGCGCGAGCGACACCCAAGCGGGGCAGTGGTCGGAGTGCACGGCATCGGGCCAGAGGCCGGCGCTGTGCAAGTGGGGTAGCAAGGTGTGGTCGAGCAGCAGGTGGTCGAGGCGCCAGCCTACGTTGCGCCGGCGCGAGCCCGCCCGGTAGCTCCACCACGAGTAGTGGCCGGGAGCGTCGGGGTGCAGGTGCCGAAACGAGTCCACAAAGCCGTCGGCTAGCAAGTCTCGAAACCACTGGCGCTCCTCAGGGGTGTAGCCGGGGCTGTTCTGGTTGGCTTTAGGGTTGTGCAGGTCGATGGGCGTCTGGCAGCAGTTGTAGTCGCCGCCAATCACGAGCGGCCCTACCCCCTCTTGCTGCCGCAACCCCGCCACATAGGCCCGGAAGTAGTGCAGCCACGCCACCTTGAAGGCCTGCCGCTCGGCGCCGCTGGTGCCCGACGGCATGTAGGTATTCAGCACCGACACGCCGTCGAAGTCCAGCCGCAAAACCCGGCCTTCGTTGTCGTAGCGGCTTTCGCCGCAGCCCATTAC
>CALMOO010000309.1 GCA_937871705.1 uncultured Hymenobacter sp. | reverse complement strand
TCATTCTGGGTCCCACACTGGGCCCGTTCCTGGGCGGCATTATCGTGGACAACTACCACTGGTCGTACATTTTCTACGTGAACGTGCCGGAGGGCATTGCGGCGGCCGTGCTCACGTGGGTATACATTGCGAAAAGCCGGGCGAGGGGCAGTGCAAGAGCCAGATTGTCACCGACTACCTGGGCATTGGGCTGCTGGCCGTGGGGGTCGGAGCCTTGCACTACGTGCTGGAAAAAGGCCAGCCCGACGACTGGTTCGACGATGAGGCCATCCGTTGGTGCTGCTTTCTGGCGGTCTTCGCCGACGTGGCCGACCTCGATGTGGTTTTTCCCGAAGAAGACACCCGCGGACACCCGCTCCGCGTGAAAGGCAAGGGCGATTTGGGCATCGTGGATGAGACCGCCGTCGCCAACGCCATTTCCCACGCCACCGGCCAGCGTCTGACTTCGCTGCCTACGCGGCTGAACAAGCTGCTAGCTGCTAAGTTAAACCAAGGATAATACTAAGTACTAGTCAAAAAGCGTCATCGGCGTCCGGTAGACAAGGCATCTTGGTCGCTTTGGTCAGCCGAAATTGCGCGGTAGGGATGCTACTGATAGCGGACGGCCAATGACGCATGATGCTCATTGCTAACGCGGCCCAAGCTCCTAACAACAAGAACATGCAACAATCCCTGGCTCCTCCTGGCTCACTTATCAACCTTATCCGCACGGGTCCGCGCGGGGGCACCCCGGTGGTACTAATCCACGCCGTCGGCGTGGACCTGACCTTGTGGGGCCCTCAGATTGAAGCCCTGCAAGCGGACTACGACGTGGTGGCCCTTGACCTGCCGGGGCACGGCCTCTCGGCGCCTTTGACTGGGGAACCTAGCTTTGAGCGGTTTGGGGCGGCCTTGGTGCAGGTTATCGAGAGTTTAGGGGCCGGGCCGGCGCACCTGGTCGGCATCTCGTTCGGCGGGCGGCGTTGCGCGAGCGGGCCCAGTTCGTGCGCACCGCCGGCATGAAGGCCTTGGCCCCGCTTTCGCTGGCCCGCTGGTTTACACCCGCATTCAGCGCCCGCCGGCCCGATGTGCTGGACTGGGTTCGGAAAATCCTGTATCAGCAGGACGCCGAGTTTCACGCCGCCCTCTGGGAGGTGATTGCTAATCTCGCCACGCAGGCCCGCCTACCCGGCCTCTCGCGGCCCGCGCTGGTGGTTGTGGGCGCGGAGGACGCCAGTACGCCCGTGGCGGCGGCGCAGGCCCTGGCCGAAGCGCTCGGCACGGTCCGCGTGGAAGTGGTCCCAAACGCTTCGCATTTAATCAATCTGGAAGCGCCCCACAAGGTCAACGACTTACTGACAAGCTTTTGGGCCTCGCTCGCGTGAAGGCGAAGCTGCCGCAGAACCGAGCTGCGGTGGCCAGCCCGTGGGGATTGTTGCCATCCCGGTAAAACCAGTTGCTTAATGTAACCGACTCATCCAACCATGAGCCCTCCAGCTACCGGCTGCAAAATCGCGTAATCTTCTGCGCTTTCGCTACCTCCCTCAGCCTCCTTGAACACATCCCGGCCCATGACCAACATGCCGCAAAAACTACGCGAATACTTGGAAAAGATAGTCTCGCTCACCGACCAGGAGTGCGACCCAACTCGGCGAAGGCTTGGTCGACTACCCGGCGCACAGCGACATCGGTTACATCCAACGAGGCGACTCAAAACTGCACGCTGTACTGGGGCTGCAGGTTATCAAGCGCGTTGATTTTGCGCACTGTGGCGGTGGGTAGCGGCAAGCCTCCGCTGGAAGCCAACCTCAGCACTGTTAACTGTGTTGAGGCGAGAAGTTGAAAAATTATTTTATTAGGAATGTTCGTTCCGCTTAGTCTATATTTACGGAACAAGCATTCCTAATAGGATTTCTCATGAAAAAACTACAAGACAAGGTGGCCGTTATTACAGGCGCTACCACTGGCATGGCCCTGGCTACCGCGAAGCTATTCGTGGCGGAAGGGGCTTACGTGTTCATCACCGGCCGTCGGCAGAAAGAGCTGGACGAGGCGGTGCACGCCATTGGCCGGCAGGTGACGGGCGTGCTCTGCGACTCGACCAGCCTGGCGGACCTGGACCACCTGTTTGGGGTCGTCAAAGCCGAGAAAGGCCGCGTGGACGTCCTCTACGCCAACGCCGGCCACGCCGAGTTTGGCCTGCCGCTGGGCGCCATCACGGAGGCCCACTACGAGGAACACTTTAACCTGAACACGAAGGGGACGCTCTTTACTGTACAACAGGCGCTGCCCCTGCTGACCGACGGGGCTACCGTGCTGCTGACGGGCACCGTCAACATGACCAAGGTGGCCCCGGGTGCCAGCCTCTACGGGGCTAGCAAGTTGGCCTTGCGTCAGTTTGCCCGCACCTGGTCGATAGAGTTGAAAAACCGTCATATCCGGTTCAATATCATCAACCCCGGTCCCATCGACACGCCCCTGCTGGCCAGCCTGCCGCCGGAAGCCATCGAAGCTATCGTGGCCCAGGTGCCGTTCGGGCGCAAGGGCCAGCCGGCCGACATTGCGGCTACCGCCTTGTTCCTGGCCTGCGACGACTCGGCGTTCATTACCGGCGTAGAAATCAATGTGGATGGGGGCATGGCCTTGGTTTAGCGTACTTTCACCTCGCCGCAATCCTGGTTTTCGCGTATGGCCCGCACCAAACAATTCGACCAACAAGCCGTGGTGGACAAAGCCATTGCCGTCTTCACGGCCAAGGGCTACCATGGCACTTCGGCCCAGGACCTGGTCGATGCATTGGGCCTAAGCCGCTCTAGCCTCTACGACACATTTGACGACAAGCACGGGCTGTTTCTGCGGGCACTGGAGCATTATGGCCAGCAGTCGGCCCGCGCCTTCCGCGCCCTGCTGGCGTCATCGCCCGACCTGCCGGCGGTACTGCGGCTGTTCTTCGACCAGCTGATTCAGGAAAACGTGGCCCACGGCACGCAGGGGGGCTGCCTAATGGCCAACTCGGCCACCGACGTGGACGCCCTAAGTCCGGCCGCTGGCGTATTGGTCCAGGCCGGCACGCAGGCGATAGAAGAGGCGCTCGTAGAAGCCATCGGCCGGGCGCAGCAGACGGGCACGGTACAGAACCAGCACGGTGCGCGGGCCTTGGCCCGCTCGCTGCACGCGAGCATTGTTGGGTTGCGGGTGATGGCCAAAGCCGGAGCTAGCCAGGAGGCCCTCGAAGACGTGGCGCGCCTCGCCCTAACCTTGCTCTGAGGCGCAGTGTTGATTGTCGTGTTCCGCTACTAGTGAATTGATAATTGGTAGTTGGTGCGGCCAATTAACAACAACGGCCCAACTACCGGCTGCGCACGTTGAGTGGTCGTTCCCCAGAAAGCGGCCCAGAGGCGTTGGTAGCAGCGTGCGGAACGGTGGCCTGGGAATCACTTTACCTTTGATTTTTCCAACCCTACGCTATGCCGTCCTACCCCCTCAACGCATCTTTTGACGCCCCCGCCGTCGGCAGCCCAACGGCCGGCCCGTCGACCTTAGCCGCGCCGCGGGACGTCGGGCAGTTTAACGTCTTCCGCGTGGCGGACCTGATGCGCAACTACGACCACCAGCCGCCCATGACTTTTGCCCGGCGGGCGTTCTACAAATCAGCCTGGTGCGCGGGCGCAGCCGGGTCGAGTACGCCGACCAGGCGACGGACATCGAGCGCCAGGCCCTGTGGTTTGCCACCTCGCGCGTGCCCTACCGCTGGCTGCCGCACGACCCGGCGCAGGTAGGCTACTACTGCCTTTTTACCGACGAGTTTCTGTTGCCCGCGGGTGGAGGAGTAGTCTTGAATCAGCTGCCCATTTTTCAGCCGGGCGGGTGCCCGGTATGGGAGGTAACGAGCGCCGATTACACGGCGGCGGAAGCCATTTTTGAGAAAATGACGCAGGAAATGGCCACTAATTTTACTTGCAAGTTTGACCTGATTCGCGCCTACCTGTTGGAATTGATATACCTGGGGCAGAAGCTCCAGCCAGCAACTGCTCCAGCACCCGCCCACAGTGCGTCGGCCCGGCTCGTGACGCTCTTTACCGACCTACTCGAACGGCAGTTCCCGCTGGCCCTCCCGCAGCAATCACTGCGCCTGCGCACGGCCACCGACTACGCCAACCAGCTGGCTGTGCACGTCAACCACCTCAACAAGGTGCTCCGCGAAACCACCGGCCACACGACCACCGCGCTTATTAGCAGCCGCGTAGCGCAGGAAGCCAAGCTGTTGCTCAAGCAAACCAACTGGAGCGTGTCGGAAATCGCCGACAGCTTGAGCTTTACCGACGTGGCGCATTTCTGTAATTTCTTCAAGCGCCAGACGGGGCTGGTGCCAGGCGCCCTCCGAGAGCAAGGTAAGTGATTGAATTATGCAGTAGAAGGATTGACTTGCGCAAGCCGGCAGCTGCCCCCCTACCGGACCTTTGTGAGGTAGTACTTATCACCCATTAAAGGACCATCACATGCGTATTTTCGTTACTGGCGCCACGGGCTTCGTGTGCTCAGCCGTCGTTCAGGAAGTACTGAGGGCGGGCCACCAGGTGCTCGGCCTTGCCCGCTTCGAAGCCGCCGCGCAGGCACTGACCAACCTGGGGCCTAAGCCCATCGGGGCGATGTGAAAGACAAGATTGCTTGCGCCGGGGCGTCGACGCGGTAGCTCACCTGGGCTTTATTCACGCTTTCGTCAACTTCGCGGCCGTCTGCGAAATCGACCGCCGGGCCGTGGAGGCGCTGGTGGGCTCTAACCGCCCGTTTGTCGTGATCTCCGGCACGGCGCTCATCACGCCGGGTCGCGTGACCACCGAAGAAGAGGCTTCCGTGTTGACCGTTCACGATTTTCCCCGCGTGACGACGGAAGAAGCTGCCCAAACGGTAGCTGACCACGGCGTGCGCGTCGCGCTCGCGCCGTCGGTGCACGGCGAAGGCGACCACGGCTTCGTGTCTGGCCTCATCGACATAGCCCGAGCCACGGGCGTGTCGGCCTACGTCGGCCAGGGGCAGAATCGCTGGAATGCGGTGCACCGGCTCGACGCGGCGTGGGTGTTCCGCCCGGCGCTGGAGCACGGAGCCGCCGCTGCGCGCTACCACACGGTGGCTAAAGAAGCCATTGCCTTCCGCACAATTGCCTAAGCTATCGGCCAAGGCCTGAACCTGCCGGTGGTGTCTAAATCCCCTACAGAGGCCACCGCGCATTTCGGGACCTTCGCTGATTTTACCTAACTCGATGCCCCGGCCTCCAGCTAGCTCACCCAACAGCGGCTAGGCTAGCAGCCCACCCAGCCCACTTTGCTGGCGGACCTGACGCAGGGGTACTATTTCGACTGCAAATAAGCGCCGCGGCAGCACGGTCCGGTGGGTAGCCCGCGTAAGCGCCGGGCCATGATTCGCAGGATAAGGGTCTGGTTTTACCCACTGGCGCCACGTGAGCCGGAAGTCTAAGCTGTACCCAAAGAATTCATTTCTAAGTGGTGATCAATCGGTTGGGAACTGCACCGGACAAGGCACCACAAGTCCTCGTTGAGGAATAGGTACGAGTTAGTCAGTTGAGCAAGAGAGGATTAAAGTAACCGGCAATCCGAGCGCTTCCGGCAATAATGGGCAAAAAGCTCATCAACTTAGGCCGCTCGACCGGTGCAGGGCCCACCGCCTTGGCATCACCCGATACCCATATTTTTACCTTATCAACCGATGCCATGTTGCTGTTTTCAAATTGCCTTCCTAACGAAACAGTAGCTGAGTGCTGGCTCCTGCTTGGGGAGGATACTTGCGGCTACACCCATAGGGGCCCTATGGTCAGTACTGGTATTACCTGCTCTACCGCCAGGGCCCCGTTGGAAAGACCACTGACTAAAGTCTATTCTTTTCGGTTCTCGCAAAAACTGACAACTTTTTTCAAGATTGGACAACCTGTATAGCTATAGCTGGATAAGACACTATCACGTATCCTGATTCGCCACTTGCCGTATTAGTTGTAATGCAGTATGTTTCAGAAGCTTTTGAGGCTCCACCCTTGGTCAGCAGCGCGGCTTTGCCCTGGCAGGGCGTGCGGGTAGAGCAGTACCACTTGGAAGCGGGTGAGCTGCTGGCGCACCATCATACGCACCACTTGCAGATGCTCTACCAAGTCGAGGCTCCCTTTGTGCTGCATCGGCCCTTCGATGCACGCGAACGGGAAGTGGTATACCACACCGGCGACCTGGGCCTGTACCCCGGCGGCGAACACGGTACGATACGCTGGAATACGGCTTGCGACAACGTTTTCCTGATGGTAGACGACCAGCACCTAGAGCGCGTGGCGCGGCAGGGCCTGGACTTGTCGTTGTTTGCCCTACACGAGCGGCGGCGCTTTCACGACCCCTTCTTGGTTCAGTTAAGTCGACAGTTGCTAGTGGCGGCGGGCAGCCAGCACGCCCTGGGGCTGCTTTACGTCGAGTCGCTGACCAATGCGCTGTGCCATCACCTCATCGAAAACCACGCCGCTTTTAAACGGGCGGGACTTACTTCCCCACGGTTGACGGCAACGGTGCTGGCCCGCCTCGATGCCTACCTGGAAGCCCATGCTGAGCATCCTATCACGCTAGAGGCGTTGGCGGGAGTGGCACACTTGAGCGTGTTTCATTTTGCTCGTCTCTTCAAGCAAACGGTTGGCATGCCGCCTTATCAGTACGTGCTGCACTGGAAAATTAAGCGGGCCCAGCATTTGCTTCGCCTCGCCGGCACCTCGGTAGGGGCCATCAGCGACGCGCTGGGCTTTGCCTCGCCAGCCAGTTTTTCGGTGGCCTTCAAACGCGCCGTCGGCCGGAGCCCCCAGGAATTTCAGCGTGGCTAAGCGAGTGAGTGGTCAACCCGAAATAGCAAGAATTCACAAATAAAAGCGCAAGAACGAGCGCAGGGGGCTGCGCAGACCGGCGGACCTTTGGATCATCGTTCCACTTTAATTTCTGCGCCATGGACGTACTTCTTCTGGGGGCATCCGGCTACGCGGGCTTCGCCGCGGCCTTGCGCCGCGCCGGCGGCTGCGTCACGGGGCTGGTGCGGGACCCTCACTCTGCCTGGCCCCAGGCTTTGCGACGGCAGCAAGTACGGGTACTGGCAGGCGACCTTCGCCGCCCGGCCACCTACCGCGCCGCTTTGACCACCTGCTACGTGTGCCTGACCGCAGCCCTGGATTATCAGGATGCCGTCGGCACCGACCTCCTGCTACTCGAAATGCTGCGCGGCTTGCCGGCCGCTCTTGTTTCGCCAGCACGTGGTTTGAGCAAGGCCAAGCGGGCCGGGTGGCGTACGTGGGCGAACCCGGCCGGGGCTGGTCGTGGGTGCACGTGGCCGACTTGGCCGATGCGTACTGCTGCATTATCACGCCTGCCGCACTATACAAGGAGGTTTTTTGCTTAGGCAGTGCGCAGCACCCCAACTACTTGGACGTGGCGCAGGCGGCCGGCTTCGTGGGCGCACTGGAACTAGGGCCGCTCATTATGGAAGACGGTAGCGCCTTGTTCGATCAAGACGCTATCCTTGATTCGGGTAAGACTCGCCAAGTGCTGGGTTGGGCGCCGCAGTAGCCCAATATTCCGGCTACTACCAGGAATGGAAACTCCAATAGGTACTGACTATGATGGACTTAGGTGGCATGGAGCAGGTGATTAGCCCTCCCGCTGCACAAGCTGCGTTAGCCTACCATTTCTGGCGATGTCGTTGACTATCTGACTAGGCCAGCAGCCGCGCGTTGACTCACCATTCTGGCTCATTGCCCGGGCCTGCTGTAGCGCATAAGGGCCATCCTATCTAATTCTCTGCGCCTCTCTGCCCGCGGCAGGCCGTGGCGACTGGCATTTAACACGCGGAAACGGGCGACGCTTTCTAGCACAAACCCCCCACTGTACTAAAAATCTGCAATCCTTTTCCTATCAATCTATGTCTTTTAAACAGCCAACCACACCCAGGCAATTGACTCAGGCGCGCCCCGTGCCGTACAATTCCAGAGTCGAGCAAATGCCTGCCGATGAGGCGGATACTATTGCCAAAATCGGCGAAATGATGGTTGGCATGGCCGATACGGTACGTAAAGAGCACGGCCACGCCATGCGCGCCACTCACGCCAAAGCGACCGGCTTTTTGACCGGCGAATTGGTAGTACCCGCCGATTTGCCCGCCGAACTGGCCCAGGGCATGTTTGCCCGTCCCGGGCGCTACGATGTGCTGGTACGCTATTCCCAGGGGCCGAGCAACCCCGTGTCGGATAAGGCCTCCGGACAGCGGGGCATGGCCCTTAAAGTACTGGGGGTGGAGGGCCCGCACGTGGCGGGTAGCCGCGAAACCACCACCCAGGACTGGGTGCTAGCGCCCGACCCGGCCTTCATCAGCGCCACGGCCAAAGGTTTCCTGCTAAATTTCAAACTGGGTGCCTCCAACACGCCGGGCCTGCTGGAACCAGTCATCGTGGGGGCATCTTATGCCGCGCGCGGAGTGGAAGCGGCGCTCGAAGCCGTGGGCCTCGAAAACGGCACCCTCAAGCTGCTCGGCCGCGAGCCTTTACACCCCGTGAGCCACCCGTACTACAGCCAAGCGCCCTCTCGCTACGGCGACTACATCGCCAAGGTCGCCGTCTTCCCCAGCGCCGAAACGCTGGAGGCCCTGGGTAACCCGCACGTAGATACGAGCCAGGACAATGATGCGTTTCGTACGGCGATGGTGGCTTTTTTTGCCCGGCACGGGGCGGCGTTTGACCTGCGTGTGCAACTGTGCACTAATCTAGAAAGCATGCCGGTGGAAGACGCCTCGGTGCAGTGGCCCGAAGACCAGAGCCCCTACCGCACGGTGGCCCGTCTGATTTTACCCCCGCAGGATGCTTTTAGTGACGCGCATTTCGCCTATTTCGAGCAGCGCATCTCCTTCAATCCCATCCACGCCCTGGAAGAACACCGCCCGCTAGGCGGGGTGCAGCGGGCTCGCATGCAGGCTTACCTGCACACCCAGGACTTCCGCCAGCGCGCCAACGGCGCTACCCCCGCTGAACCCAGCAGCCTCGCCGAAGTGCCTGCCTAGGTCATGGCAGCCACAACCCCCGGCTACTGAGCGGTCAGCGAATAGCCTGCCTATTATTCTTATGAAAGTTATCCAGTATGTTGCCTTCGGCGAAGCCGATGTGGTGGGCCTAAATCAAGTCGCAAAACCTTCCTGCGGCGACGAGGAAGTGTTGGTTCACATCGCCGCCACCACCGTGAATCCCCTGGACCTGAAGATTCGTTCGGGTCGGATGCAGCAGCAGATCCTCGTTCGGCTGCCGTATACGCCCGGCCTGGACTTTGCCGGCACGGTCGAAGCGGTCGGTCGTGACGTCACCCGCTTGCAAGTCGGGGACCAAGTTTACGGCGGCACCATGGGCGGCACCTACGCCGAGTACGTGGCGCTGCCGGCGACGCAGGTGGCCCGCCTGCCGCGCAACCTCACGCTCAACGCAGCGGCGGCCCTAGTAATTCCCGTGCATACTTCCCATTTGTTTCTGATGGAACAGGCCCGGGTGCAAGCCGGCCAACGCGTTCTGATTCAGGGCGCCGCCGGCAGCGCCGGCCAGGTATTCGTGCAGGTAGCCAAGGTGCTCGGGGCGTACGTCATTGGCACCGCCTCCGGGGAAGGCGTTGAGTTGCTAAAGTCGTTGGGCGCCGACGAAGTAATCGATTATAAGCAGCAGGACGTTACCCAAGCAATAAAAGCGGTGGATGTGGTCATCGATTTTGTTGGGGGCGAAACCCTGGCAAAGTCGTTCGAAACGCTTAAAAAAGGGGCTTGCTGTTAAGTGCTTTCATGCCCCCAGACCCGGAGTTGGCTAAGCGCTACGGAGTCAGCGCGCGATTTATAGACGGCCTACCAACAGTTCAGCAGCTGGAGTTCGGGACGGCTTTGATTGAGCAGGGAAAGGTTGTCCCGCGAGTTGTGAAAGTGCTGAGACTCGAAGAGGCGGCTACCGCGCAGCAACTCGTGGCCGGCGGCGGATTGAATGGCAAAGTTGTGCTAACGGTGGATTAGTAAACCGAGCTCCCCCCGCAGGGTTGAGGGGGAATGCGCACCTCTACCGATAGGCCATCGCGCCGGGTAAGGGGACGTTGTCACTACTCTACTGGATGGCCTAACGCACGGGAAACAGGGTTTTTGCGCGCAGCCAGGCCCCAGACTGCTTCCTGCAGGCAGCGCGTCGACGCGCAGTACTACCCCCAGCGTTGCGAACGCAATCGGGGTACGCGCGCCGTACGTACCCCCCCTCCCCCCGGGGATCAGAAAGGGGTGCCTTTCTGACTAGGCTCAATTCGTGACCTGTGCTGGCCAGTTGTTGTCTGCTGCCCGCTAGTCGCTACACGTTGCAGCCGTAGAGGCATAGGCGAGTAACGGAGCCAGTTGCTGCTGCACCAGCGCTTGCCACCGCGTAAGGGTAACCGCGGAGGGGTCGTGGTAAGCAGCGGCGTCGAAGCGGGCTTGGTAGGCGGTTTTCTCCGCCAAGAGCTGGCGGATGTGTTGGGCTACTGCCGGCCCGTATAAGTACACCCCAGCGGCCTGGTCTTGGGCCAGCTGCTGGCGAATGCGGCGGGCAAAAAGCTCATTGATGTCAAAATGCACCTGCTCATGGGCCAGCAGCAACGGCTGGCGGACGATGGCCGAATCGCGCACCCAGGAGCGGCTGCGCACCAGGAAGGATTCGACGCGGAAGGCGTCCGGTCCCGACGCCGTGGCGTAGGGAACAACCGCCACTTCGACGGCGCTACAGGCCCCCACGCGCACGTCCAGCAAACTGGCTTGCACCTGGGCCTGCGGGGCCTGAAAGTCGCGCCAGCGTAGGGGCACGCTGGCCTGCCAACACAGCCGGTCGGCTTGGGCCCCCGGGGGCGGCGAGGCAAAGTGGGGGGCGGCCCGAGGGGCAACCGCAGGGCCTAGCAGCAGCAAGAAGACGCGCAGGCAAGCAGCACGGAGGCTACGCATGGCAAGAAGCAGAACAACGAGGGAAGGCTCGAAGATACTCGCCTGCCGAAGAGGAACCCCGGGCGGATGGCTAGGCGCCGTCTTCTGGGGAGAACGCGGCCGGGCGCACCCACTTGGTCGGCGTGTGCACCCGTTACGGGCCATTCTGTCCTACCAGGGACGGGCTCCTACCTACCTGGTTTCTCAATTGAATCTCAAGCGGGCTGCAGTAGGCACTACTGTTTTTCGAATAGCTTTCCTACCAGGGCTTACGCAGCAAAAAATAGAAAGCGCTTTTGCTCTTTCCAGAGCTACTATGCCACCGTTTGTAGGCGGCAGGTCTCGCTAGTGAATGTGCCTCTATGCACGGGAAACAAAGGCCAAGTTTTTGCTGCGTAAGCCCTGGCTTTCCTACCCCCGCCAACGTCCCTGAAAATGTGGTTTACGGGGCCGTTTTGCAAGAGGGTTTTTCGAACGTCACGGGTATGGAAATTAGTTAACTAAGCTCAGCAGCGTTTTATAAGCTGTAGTCCGTCGATTATAGAAGGTAGAAGGTGGTTTGCTTCCCTTAAATCACCGTTTCGCTGGACGTGGGACCCACTTGGTGAAAATGGGAAAAGCACAAGGTGCACGGGATTTAAAGAAGCCTTTCTCATATGCTTTTTGATATAGTTGGGGCAAGTGCTTAAACCGCTTGAACTCTTGTCTATTCACGCGCCTCACCGACATGAAATCATAAGTAGCAGCATACAGGAGAAGCACTTCAAGGGTTGAACAATCTGCGCTCAGATTGACTCTGGTCCATTCCATGCCGATAGATGCGAATAGGAGCGTGTTGGTGTTGACGGGAACGTCAATCTTAAAATAACCCTCCATGTCCGTTGTCCCAATGACGGTCGTATCCTGAGCGAAAATGTTCGCTCTTGGAACCCCTTCTAAGTGATCGCTTAGGATCCGACCGGTAAGGGTCTTGGTAGGCTGTGCACGGGTGGTCCCAAGGGAGAAGACCACCGCTAAAAAGGTTAAGAAGGCGTTCAGGTAGCACATAAACGGCGACAAGTAGCGTATGAAAGAGTGAGCAATTCAAGGCTTTAGCTGCGCCAGAAAGGTACACCTGGAGGGAGCTCAGAAAGTACCTAGCCGGCTAGGTGGCTCAGAAAGTCCATCACGAGTGCGTTTCCAGTGCGTGGAGGGGATTGAATAAGCCGAAAAAGGGCGGGTCCATAAGGTGCACCTTTCGGGGCCACCCTCGGCTAGCTAGTAGCTTACTACGTAAGGAAGTTTGCCCTTCGGCCCCTAGCTGCCCCGGACGCTCGCTGTCGCTAGTGAACCTGCGCCGGCGGCAAAAAGTCGTTCCTTGTCTTTGAGCTAGCGCGCAAGGACCCAGCCGGTCGAAGGGGGTAGCGCTGCGCGCGCTGGCAGCCCTACCCCCTAGCCAGCTATTCCTTCGTAAATGGGTATTCCTTACCCCCCTGCTTCAGGGTGAAAGCCGGCTTGGCCGGGTCGAATTGTACCTGAAGGCCGGCTTGGTCAACCTTAAAAACGCCCTGGCTCACGGGTTCCAGCGCGAAGGCTGGCTGGCCGGTGGCCTGGGCCTTGAGGGTGGTGCCGTCTTTGATAAACGTAATTTTGAGCGGAATCTGTGCGCTGGCGTACGTACCCACGTAGCGCTCGAGGTCGGCGGGGGTAGGTGCGAAGCCGGTGCTGCGGTACTTCTCATCGACCATAATGCGCTGGTCGCGGTTGGCCACGGCCCACGCGGTGTGAAACACGAGCTGGTCGCGCCGGGCCATGGCCGGAAAGTCAATCAGCTCCACGTCGTCCGTGGCCTGGTGGTACTGCGGGTGCAAGCCACTGGTGTAGAAGATAATTGGCACATTGTGCTTGGCAAAGTTGTAGTGGTCCGAGCGCTCATAGATGTGTTCGGGGTCGTTGGGGTCGTTGTACTTGTAGTCGAGGGCCACGGGGTTGTACTGCTGGTTGGTAGCCTCGCTGAGCGTATGCAGCTCCTGCGACAGCCGGTCATCGCCCACCAGGTACACGTAGTCGCCCTTGCCCTGGTGGAGGCTGTCCACCCGGCCCACCATGTCGATGTTGAGGTCGGTCACGGTGTTAGCCAGCGGAAACACTGGGTGGTCGGTGTAGTACTGCGAGCCCAGCAGGCCTTCTTCCTCCCCCACATTGGCCAGGAACAGGATACTACGGCGCGGCCCGTGCCCATCCTTTTTGGCCTGCACAAAGGCGCGGGCCATGGCCAGCACGCTCACCGTGCCCGAGCCATCGTCGTCGGCCCCGTTGTACACTACCCCGTTCTTAATACCTAGGTGGTCGTAGTGGGCCGAGAGCACCACTACCTCGTCTTTCTTGTCGGTGCCTTCGAGGTAGCCCAGCACGTTTTCGGTGGTGAAGGGCTCCTTCTTTTGCTTGAGCCGTACGCTAGCCGCGGCGGGCTTAAAGCCGCTGGCGATGGGCTTACCGGCCGCGGCCACGCCCTTTTCATACTGAGTGAGGCCGCTCGGAGTGGTGCCCAGCAGGGCAGCCCCTAGTGCCGGCGATACGAGCACGATGCAAGCGCCCGCCGGGGCCGGCTGGTCGGCAAACGCCAGTTGCTCGCGGCCGAGTACCTGTGCCAACTCCTTAGGCGCCTGCCCAAATTGCGCTGCCGTGGGGGCTATCAAAAACACGGCGTGCGGCTGCAAGGGAATCATGAAGGCGGTGCGGGCCCCTAGGGCGCGCAGGCCGCTGCCACCGTAGGGGCTGGCCGGGCCCAGCAGCGGTTGCCCGGCCTTGTTGAGGGGCTGGCCCAGCAGAACCACTAGGTCGCTGCCCACCGCGGGCGCAGTCGCCAGGTCGGAGTACTTGTCCTCCTTAATGCCGTAGCCCACGAAGACGGGCTTTACGGTAAGCGGGGACCCCGCGAAACTGCCCGGCACCAGCACGTAAAAGTCTTTGCCCAGCGTATAGGTTTTGCCGCCTACCTGCATCGTGGAGGCCGGGTCGATAGGCACCCGGTTCATGGTAAAGTGCTGCAGGTACGGGTTATCCGAGCCAGGCACCGGGCCGACCAGCCCATCGGCCGCGAAGGCCTTAGCGATGTAGTCAGCGGCCATTTTCTGGCCTTTCTTACCAGTTTCGCGGCCTTCGTACGCATCCGAGGCCAGCACATCGAGGTCAGCTTTCAGCCCTGCAGGCGTGATGCTGGCGGCGTAGGGCAGCGAATAGTCGGTGAGGGTGGGGGCTGCCGCACTGACTACCGAAGCTGTTGGGGCAGCCTCTTGGCCCCGCTTGTGCTTGGTTTTGACTTTGGTAGGCCCGTCGGGCGCAGCCGACTGCGCTAGCACTGGCGGCGCAGTCGCCAGGGTCAGCAAGCTAGCTGCTAAGGCGTAGTACGTACAAGTTGTTAACTTCATAGGAGAAGAAAAGAAACTGAAAATAAAGGGTTTGACCAGCAAATGTAGGCGACGCTAAATAAGTAAAAAAAGCTAGTATTTCAGGCAATTATGCCTAAAAAGCCACTTCAGTTGCTTGCGGGTCGGACGAGGCAGGTCAGCCACACCCAACCCCACTACTGCGGAAGGCTACCGTACGAAAGCCGGGGTAGAGGTAAGCCGTACTTAGAACAGCTGCTACGTGCCTAAACTAAATCTCCGGTTGTACCTGAACCAGGGCTCATATACCCTCGGCTTATGCCTTTGTAAGCGTTTGCTGCGCTTATGCCTAAGCACTCCTAAAACTTAACACGCAACACCCCGCCGCCCCGCATTCTGTGCACCGGGTCACGGTTGGTAGCAGGAGGCTACGTTTTCGTTTTTTAGGCAGCTTGGGCAGCTAGTTGCGGGCCAGGGCGGGGGTAAGGGCGGACAACTCGGCGCGGCCCATCACCCCTAGCACCCGCTCGCTGGCCTGGGTAGGCGCCGCTACTTGCAGACAGAGAACGCCTTATTCGGTTAGCGACTGCTAACTGGCTGAGCCAGTGGACTAGCAGCGCGGTCTTCTATTGCGGCGCCTTCTCCCACCAAACTGTCTCAATCCAGCTACGCACTTTCCCTTGTGCTGCCAAATAGAATTTTGAGGGTAATAGTAGGCTGCTCAGTTTCTATTGGTCCCTGAAAAAAGTCGAATTACATAATGCTGCTTCTCGGACTAACCTTGGGAAAGTGACGGTTTTCTAGCAATACCAACTACGGTTAAGAATAGCATTTTCTACAGGTGGCTAGTTCTAAGCCTCTTGTCAGCTGACAGGGAGCAGGCTTCAAGCGCGCCAAGGGTAGGCCGTGCAACCTATCCTAGCACTGCGGTCTCCTAAGCCTAACTACACCCTGGCAGCATGTCGCTTTTTTTTACCCTTTTAGAGACTCCTACCGGCCGCCGCTTCCCCCGGCGACTGCTCCTGGCCAGTAGCCTAGGACTTGGCGCACTACTCCTACCTAGCTGCTGTTGGGAAGCGTGCATAGGGCAGAACACGACTGCTGTTGAGGTGCCGTTTCAGCTCAGCGCCGATACGCTCAGTGGGGTTG
>CALMOO010000308.1 GCA_937871705.1 uncultured Hymenobacter sp. | reverse complement strand
GCTACCAACTTAGGTCAAGGAAAATTACAAATCAACGCTGCCGATGACCACCTGTATTACTTGGTTATCAGCGACGATTTTAATCATGACGGCAAGTTGACCAGCGATGATGCCACGTATCTATTTATTAGCGATAAAGCGGGAAGGCACTTTCGGCAGCTATCGCCCGACAGCCTGCATGTCAGCAGTTGGCATATCCAGCAAACTACCGGCAAAATTTTACTACAAACTATTGCCGACAGCAACCACGACCGGCGCTTTGCCAATGCTGATGAGCACATCCCCTACATCTGCGATGTCACAACTGGGCAACCGGCAACCAGAGTAATTAGCCCAGCTTTTGCTCAGCAACTCAACTTAAGATTTCAGCAGCAATGGTCAAAGAAACCGTAAGCTTCAAAAAGCACAGATGCCTTTTAGCGGCGGCTTTATTATTGGCAACTAGCACCTTGGCTCAACCCGCACCTACCCCCGCTAGCCCCCTGCCTCGCCTGCTGGCCGAGCGCAAGGTGCTTACGGAGCAGTACGCCGCCGCCAACGCGCAGCGCAACAGCCTCTTTGGCAATAAGCCCAGCAAGAAAGACTTGCAGGAAGTAGTCGATGCGCTGCAAGGAATTGTGGACAAAGACGAGCAAATTGTGGCCGTGCTCAACCAAACTGCGCAGCAGGCCCAAACTACCGCCGCGCAGCTGCAAACCACCACGACCAGCCTCCAAAGCACCAGCCGCGACGACCGCAACCTGACTGCCCAACGGCTGAATGAGTTGCAGAACGACTTGCAGAATGCTCAGCAGCGCGAGCGCCAGGCCGCCGAGCGCCAGCGTACTCTGGCCGCCGACCTAGCCGAGGCCCCGCACGGCCAGCGCGTACGCGATGCCCTGGTGGCAGCGCTGGCCGTAGCCTGCGGCGGCTTGTTTATTTGGCGTCGGCGGCGCTAAGCGGCCCGGCCGCAGTTCCTACCTTGGGGGCCAAAACCGCCGCCAGCTAGTCGCGCATGCTTTCTTTTTCCGAAGACCAAGTTACCGCCCTCGTCACCGACCCTGGCACCCTGAAACGAGGCCGCGAATTAGCCACTGCGGCCAAGTGGGGCGGCCTGGGCCGCACCGCCTGGGCCGCCTGGGGCGAGTGCGCCGGCAGCGGCAGCAAGCCCTACCTAACGGGCATCGACCTGACGGAGCCCGCCTTCCGGTGCTCGTGCCCGAGCCGGGTTTTTCCGTGTAAGCACGGGGCGGGGCTGCTGCTGTTGCTGGCCCGGCAGCCCGGGCTGCTACCCACCGGCACACCGCCCGCGTGGCTGGCTGAGTGGCTCGAAAAACGCCAGGCCCGCAGCGAAGCTCAGGCCCCGCCAAAAGCAGCGGCTGCGCCGATGGCAGCAGCTCCCGAACTAGGTGCATCTCCCGATGCCCCTACCCCCTCTGCAGCCCAGCACAAGCGCGAAGCCCAGCGCCGGGCCCGCATGCAGGCCGGCGCCAACGAGCTGGAGACCTGGCTATTCGACCTAGTGGGTGCCGGCCTGGCCGAAGTGGAGAAGAAACGACCAGAATTCTGGGAAAACCAGGCGGCCCGGCTAGTCGACAACCAGCTGCCAGGCCTGGCGGCCACTCTGCGCGAGCTGGCCGCCTACCCCACCGCGGGCGCGGGGTGGCACGCGCGCCTGCTCGGCCGCCTGGGCGAAGTATACCTGCTGCTGCGCGCCTTCCAGCAACTCGGCCAGCGGCCACTAGCGGCCCGCGCCGAGGTAGAGCAGCAGGTTGGTCTCACGCTCAAAAAGGAAAGCTTATTGGCCGACCCGGCCACCGAAACGCTCGCCGATACGTGGGTGGTGCTGGGCCAGTTTTGCTGGGAAGAAAACCGCCTGACCGCCCGCCGCGCCTGGCTGCGTGGGCAGCAAACAGGCCGCTACGCGCTGGTACTTGAGTATGCGTTTGGGGGGCAAGCATTTGCCACCGCACTGCTGCCAGGGGCGCGCTATGCTGGCGAATTAGCTTTTTATCCGGGCCTGCTGGCGCTGCGGGCGGCGCCGGTTGCGCTCACGTACGCGGGCACCGCTGAGCCACTAGCCGCACCGGCCGCGTTGGGGCCCAGCCAGCTGCTCAGCGACTACGCCGATGCCCTGGCGCGACACCCCTGGCTGCGCGAGTGGCCCGCCACGCTCACCAACGCCTTGCCTACCCCCCTGCCCGATGGCAAGTGGGTACTGCGCCACGCCACCGAGCCCGTGGCATTGCCCCTGCTTTTGCAGGAAGAAGACACCGGCTGGCAGCTGCTGGCGGGTAGTGGTGGCCAGCCGCTTACCGTATTTGGTGAGTGGAATGGAAGCGCCTTCCGGCTGCTCGGCAGCTGGCTGGCCGCGGGCATTACTTCGCCTGATGAGGAACCTGGCCAGAGCCAGCAATTGCCCTCAGGCAGCCAGCCGCTCTGGTCCGATTCTTCGCTAATTGAGCAAGAGCCCGCACCCCTGAGTGCGGCAGTCGGAACGCCGCTGGACGCCGCGGCCTGGCCGCAGCTACAGCGCCTAGCGCTACTCGGTACTCGCCAGCGCAACGACGACGTGCCCGCCGTGCCGGGCTTCTCTCCTGGGCCAGCTGAGGCCACGGCTGCGCAAGGGCCCGCCAGCCGCGAGCAGCAGCTGTTGCTGGCAGCCGGAGCGCTTGCGCTGGTGCGACGCGCGGGCTACCTGCCACCCGCTACGGCTGCCCTACCC
>CALMOO010000307.1 GCA_937871705.1 uncultured Hymenobacter sp. | reverse complement strand
GTTCGCCTCGATCCTCGCGGGTGCGCTGATCCTCGCGCCCGCCAAGGGCAGCCCTACCCCCCTATTTGGGCGCAGGGTGCTGGGCGACAAGCTAGCCAATGGCTCGGACAACGACGTGCAGTTGTACCTGGAAAGTCGCTACCGCTTCGGGGTGGATGTGGAGGTAATTGACGAGATTCCGCACCAGTTTCAGCGGCGCGACGTGCTGTTTCGGGCCGCTATTGAGCCGGGGCAAACGCAGGTGATAACCTACCAGCTGCGGCCCACCAAGCGCGGCGAGTACGAGTTTGGAGCCCTGAACGTGTACGCGGCCTCGCCGCTGCGGCTGGTGCGGCGGCGCTTCCGCTTCGACCAAAACCGGGTGGTGCCAGTTTATCCGTCGTTTCTGCAGATGCGGCAGTACGAGCTGCTGGCCATCCACAACCGGCTGACGGAGGTGGGCGTGAAGCGCATTCGGCGGGTGGGCCAGAGCATGGAGTTTGAGCAAATCAGGCCCTACGCGGCCGGCGACGACCCGCGGACCATCAACTGGAAAGCCAGCGCCCGCCGCACCGCGCCCGGCTCGACGGAAACCCTGATGGTCAATCACTTTCAGGACGAGCGGGCGCAGCAGGTGTACTGCCTCATCGACAAAGGCCGGGTGATGCGGATGCCGTTTGAGGGCCTGAGCCTGCTCGACTACGCCATCAACGCCACGCTGGTAATGAGCAACATTGCCTTGCTCAAGCACGACAAGGCGGGGCTAATTACGTTTTCGAATAAGCCCGGCGCCACGGTGGCCGCCGAGCGTCGGCCGGGTCACCTGCGCACGATTCTGGAAGTGCTGTACCGGCAGAAAACGCAGTATCTCGAAACCGATTATGAGCTGCTCTATGCCACGGTGCGCGCCCGCATCAAGCAGCGCAGCTTGCTGATTTTGTTTACCAATTTCGAGACCTTGCAGGCCATGCAGCGGCAACTGCCGTACCTGCGGGGGCTCAGCAAGCAGCACCTCTTGCTGGTGGTTTTCTTTGAAAACACCGAGCTGCGCACCTTCCTCGATGCGCCGGCCGACACTACGGCCGACGTGTATAACCAAACCATCGCCGAGAAATTTCAGCAGGAAAAGCGCCAAATTGTGCTCGAATTGCAGCGCTACGGCATCTACGCGCTCCTTACCCCGCCGCAACAACTCACGGCAAATACGATAAATAAATACCTGGAATTCAAGGCCAGGGGCTTAATATGATAAGTTTTGCACAGAGTTCGGTTGAGTTGAAAAGAGCGTTTCACCGAGTACTTCATCCCGCTACTTCGAGCAACTCTCTTCTACACTCGGGTAAACTCTGTGCGAAATTCTTGCTGGTGCTCGTCGCCTTCGCCGCCCACGCCCAGCACTCGCTCCTACCCCTCCCTTCCCAGGCCAACTGGGGCGCAAGCCGGCTGCCGCTCAAAAACACGCTGCGGCTGCAGTTAGAAACCACCACCGATGCCAACGTAGCCCTGGCCGCCCGGCGCACCATTGTGCGCCTGCAAAGCACCACGAAAGTGCAGGGACCCGGCACGCTACAAATCCGCTACGGCAAGGTGGGCCGACCTGAAAAAGCTGATGACGAGCGCTATAGCCTGCGCGTGACGCCGGTGGGCGTGGCCATCGACGCGCCCACCAGCCTGGGCGTGCTGCGGGCACTGGCCACGCTGGAGCAGCTGCCCATTACCGAAAAAAAGCAGCGCTACCTGCCCGAGGTTGACATTCAGGACCAGCCGCGCTTTCGCTGGCGCGGGCTGCTGCTCGATGCGGCGCGGCACTTTATGCCAGTTTCTGTGGTCAAGCGCAACCTTGATGGCATGGCGGCCGTGAAGCTCAACGTGCTGCACTGGCACCTGTGCGACGACCAGGGCTGGCGCGTCGAGAGCAAGTTGTTTCCGCGGCTGCACACGGTGGGCGGCGCCACGGGCTACTACACCCAGGCGCAGGTGCGCGAGGTGGTGCGCTATGCAGCGGCGCGGGGCATCCGGGTGGTGCCCGAGTTTGACTTGCCGGGCCACACCGGCGCGCTGCTGGCCGCCTACCCCCGCCTGGCCTGCAATGATTCGATTAAGGCCGTGCCCATTCGCTGGGGCGTGCTCAACATCGCCCTCGACCCCACTCGCGAAACGACTTACACCATGCTGGACTCGGTGCTGACTGAGATGAGCGGGCTGTTTCCCGACCCGTTTTTTCATATTGGCGGCGATGAGAACGACGGCCGGCAGTGGCGGCACAACCCGCGCATCGTGGCGTTTATGCAGGCGAAAGGCTTCGTGAAAGCCGGCACTACGGTGCCCGATAAGCACCAACTGCAGAACTACTTTAATCGCCGAATGCTCGGCCTGATGCAGAGGCTGGGCAAGACGATGGTAGGCTGGGATGAAATTCTGGGCGCCGACTTGCCGCAGCCGGTGGTGATAGAAAGCTGGCGCGGCCCCAAGGGCATGGCCGATGCCACGCGCCTAGGCCACGCCGCCCTGCGCGCCAACGGCTACTACATCGACCTCTACTACTCGGCCGCCACGCACTACGCCGCCGACCCGCTGCAGGGCGTGCCCGACTCGCTGCAAGCCCGCGTGCTGGGCGGCGAGACCACCATGTGGTCCGAATTTGCGGATAGTGTGCTCTATGACAGCCGCGTGTGGCCCCGCGCCGCCGCCGTGGCCGAGCGCCTATGGAGCCCCGCCGCCCTCACCCAGGACGTGCCCGATATGTACCGCCGCCTGGCCACCGTATCGGACCAGTTGGAGGCCCTCGGGCTGCACCACCGCAG
>CALMOO010000306.1 GCA_937871705.1 uncultured Hymenobacter sp. | reverse complement strand
CGGGCGTAGCCAAAGGTATGTTGCATGGCTCAGGAAGTATGGGTCACAAAGCTAACCACCAAAACCTTTCGGAACCCCCTTCTTGATCCGCCGAAACGCAGCCTTTTAGTTACCTGGTGGGAGTAGGAGTGGGAGTTGCCGAAAGGTGTGGTGGCTGTTGCAGAAGTAGGTGGCTGACCAGCGGTATCTTAGGGCTATGCAAGGCCATAAGCAGTTTACTGACCGAGTCGTGCTTGCGCTTCCGCTTGTCGGAGCGCGTACCGCAGCAGAATCTCTATCGCCGCTTGGCCGAGCTGCTCGACTGGAATTTTCTCTACCAGTAGACCCAGACCCTCTATAGCCACACCGGCCAGCCCTCCCTGGACCCGGTTGTGTTCTTTAAGCTGATGCTCGTCAGCCGCTTGGAAAACCTGGTCAGCGACCGCCGACTCCTCGAGCACTGCAGCCTACGGCTGGATATTCTCTACTTCCTCGGCTATGAAGTGGACGAGGACCTACCTTGGCACTCCACCGTTAGCCGCACCCGTCAGCTTTTTCCGGCCGCCGTCTTCGAGCACCTGTTCGACCACGTCTTTGCCCAGTGCGTGGCCGCCGGCCTCGTGACGGGCCACACCCAGGCGGTGGACTCGGCCTTTGTCAAGGCCAACGCTTCGCTCGAAAGCCTGTGCGAAAAGCCACCCGCCGATGTGCCGACGCCGGTCCTGCAGGTGGCCAGTGAGGTAGTAGAAAGGCCGGTTGCCTCACCAGTGGCCGTACGCGCCAGCCCCGAGCATCACTTACGGCGCGTGGCCGCGGCTCACGCCCGCTACGGCCGTAATAACAGTGGCCCGCTAGGACGCGACCGGCCGCAGGCGCGGCTGCTGAGCAACAAGACGCACTATAGCCCCGCCGACCCCGATGCCCGCATCTCGGTCAAGCCCGGCAAGGCCCGCGCCCTCAACTACCTGTGCAGTCTAGCTGTGGACGAAGAGCATGGCGTTATCAGCCACGTGCAGGCCGACTTTGCCGACCGCCGCGATAGCACCCTGCTGCCCAGCATCGTGGAGCCCCTATGCCAGCGCCTGCTGGCCCATGAGCTACCGGTAGCAGCGGTCGTAGCGGACACCAATTACTCGAATGGGCTGAACTACGCCCTGCTCGAAGCCCGCGGCATCACGCCCTGGATTCCCGTCTTCGGCCAGTACAAGCCCGAAATTGAGGGCTTTACCTATGATAAGGAAACGGATTGCTTTACCTGTCCAGCAGGTAAGCAGCTGCCGTTTAAGCGCTTCGATTCCGACCCCGACGGTCGACTCTCCAAGCGCTACAGCGCCGCCACCGGCGATTGTCGCCGCTGCCCGCGCAAACCAACCTGTATCCCGAAAAGTAAGAGCCGTAAGATTACGCGTACAGCCTACGATGCCCACTACCGCCGGGCGCTGGCACGGCAGCAAAGTCGGCCAGGCCGGCGGATGCGCCGGCTGCGGCAACGTACAGTGGAGCCCGTTTTTGGCAGCTTACTCCAGCACTACGGTATGCGCCGGGTGAACACGCGAGGTCGGAGTAGCGCGCATAAAACGATGCTGCTCACGGCCGTTGCCTTCAATCTCAAGAAGCTGCTCAAGCACCAGTCCACGAAGACGCTACGCCTGACCATCGCCCTGCCCAAGCCACCCCTAGAAGGGCAGTTTTTGTCCTTTTGGCGGAAGCTTTACCGCCGGCAGTATCCGCGGTAGGGACGAGTCCGGAGTTCTGCAACAGCCACTGCGACATGCGGAGCCCCCTCTTCTACCCCCAGCAAGCAGGCCGAAAAGACGCTTTTTGCTGGGTCACGCAGTAGATTCTGAAAGTTTTTGGCTTTTCACTTTATGAGCTATGATCTCTGAGTCACACAACGAGTTATAATCGCGTCTTGAAAACTGGAAATAACTGACGGCAAATCCAAATGCGACTTTTGGACCAAACTTTTAACCAAGGCCATAATTACTCTGTGAGCGTCCACTATGTAGAAACAACAGTGCAAGTATACGCTTCTTCGCTGCCAAAGACTGAATTAATAGATTTTCTCAGTTACTTGAATAAACGGACTGAAGAAACTCATATATTTAAACACAAAGGTATGAAAGCCCTCTTTATACAACATGAGAAACAGGTGATTTTAAGTTTTCAAAAGTGGGTGGACAAGTCTTCTGAGAACTAATTATTGACCAAAATGGCGCAACTGGCAGGAAAAACTAAGCAGCAGATAGCGCGCTAGTACGCGACTGCGCACATCCTCCAAATAGGTGTCTGTGGCATTGCGCACCACACTGCGGTTCTGGTTGAGCAGGTCGAAGGCATAGAGCTTGACTTCGGCCTGGCGGTTGGCGAAAAACTGGTAGGTCAGACCTGCATTCCACAGTAGCACGTGCTGGTTGTAGCCGGCGGCTAGGCCAGTATTGTTGGTAAAATATGCGTCCGACGTGAATACCCAGTGGCTGGGCAGGCGCCAATACACGTCGCCGCTAATGGTTTGAGTAAAGTAGGCCGTACGCTGAGTTTCAGAAAGCGAATAAGTGGCCTGCTGGTACGTGAAGTTGGCATTTAAACCTACTTCCAAGTGCTCGTTATAAGCCGAGTTAGCACTGAAAGTCTGGCCCACATTCCAGGTGCGGGCCACGTTGGGCTGAGCATTGATGTAACTCTGGCTACTTGTGAAGTTGCCGGTGGTACTCGCGTTTAGGTTGAGTTGGTGAGCGGGTAGGCGCTGGCCCAGCGCCAAAAAGCCGTTAAGCTGAAAGAAGCCATCGGTATTGGTGGGCCAGGTGGTACGTACGCCCCCCACATCGAACATGCTGGCAGATACGATGCGATGCTGCACCGCTTGGCTGCTCAGCAGGACCAGCACGGTACGCCCCCGTGCAGGATCAAAGTAATTGTAATTGGCCGTGAGGCTATGTGCGTACTCGGGCCGCAAATCGGGGTTACCGAGGCTGATGCTGAGTGGGTTGCTATTGTCAGGTACCGGCTGAAGCTGACTGGCCGAGGGAGCCGTAAGAGCGGTGCGGTAGGTAAGGCGCAACGTTCGGCTGCCCGCGCCAGTGTAGCTGAAGGTGGCTGCCGGCAGCAGACTTGAGTAGGTGCGACGCAAGCCCAGACCAGCCGTCTGGTTGTCGAGGCTAAGAGCCGCCTGCTGGGCATCGAGGCCCAAGCTGTAGGTGTAACGCAAGCGGCGCATTTGCCAAGTGAATCCCGCCTGCTGGGCCGTGTAACGGCTGCTGAAATCGTTGCTTAGCAGGCTATTATAGCGGTCGTATTGCCCCGTGCCGGCATCGTAGTCATTGGCGAGGCGGTGGGCCTGGCTGGGCGCGTTGGTGTAGCTGTAATGCGCTTCGAGCTGGTGGCGCAACGAAAACGGCTCGGTGTAGACTAGGTTGACGATACCATTCTGCCGAGGCGTGCGCTGGTCTATTTGCTGGTCGAGCAATTGCGTGGTGCTCGCGCCGGCCGCCAGGTAGGTGGTGACCGAATGGTTGAGCGCCGAACCATCCTGCCCGGCCAAATTCAGATTGAAATTAGCTGACAGCGTGCGGCCCGCCCGCCGGAATTTACGCAAGAACAGCGCGTCGCCGCCGCCGGTGAGGCTGTAGGCCAGGGCTTCATAGTAACTGCTGCTTTGGTTAAGCAAGCGGTCGTCGAGGCTGGTTTGCTGCGGGGCAATGCGCAGCTGGCTGACGTTTTGATAAGTGAGGGCCGGAGTGAGGCGCAGGCTGGTGAGTGAGTCGAGTTGGTAATCGAGCCGCAGGTTGGCGTGCTGGCTGCTAGTGCGCACGTGGCTGGTCACCAGGCCATCGGTGAAGGGAACGGCCGCGCTGGCATCGCCAGTAAAGTTCTGGCGATGGGCGCTTTGTTCACTAAAAGTGGCGGCGTGGGTGGCCAGGTAGCTGCCGGCTACTTCCACACGCTTGCCCCAAGCATCGCGGTAGTTGAGGCCGCCCAAAGCGGACTCGGTGAGGCCTGCGGCAGCGCTATTGGGGCCGTTTGGGACGCTGCCCGCGTTGCGCAGGCCCCCAGGGGCCTCCAAAGCCAGGCTACCACTGCTGTTAAGGCTACCGGCGTTGCTGGTCGTGTTGCCGCCACCTGCGGTCGGGTTGCTATCGTCGGTAAAACTCTGGTCATTGGCATTATCAGCTTGGGCCAGAACTGATAGCTGCTGGCCGTTATTAAAGCGGTTCAGGCCTAGGCGAGCTTGGTAGCGGCCGTCGGTGCCAACGCCGGCTTGCTCAGTGCCGAAGTAGCCCTGGCGCTTGTCGCGGCGCGTGACCAGGTGCACGGTGCGCTGCCGCTCGCCGCTGTCAATGCCTGAGAAGGTAGCCTGATCATTCTGTTGGTCATACACCTGCACTTTGTCAATGATGTCGGCGGGTAAGTTGCGGCTGGCCATTTTAGGGTCGCCCCCAAAGAACGGCTTGCCATCGACCAGCATTTTCACCGCTTGGCCCTGCGAGCGGATGGTGCCATCGCGGTCCACTGCCAGGCCCGGCAGCTTATTCAAGAGTTGCTCGACCGGAGCGTTGGGTTGCGTTTTGAAGGCGTGGGCGCTGAAGGCGACCGTATCACCGCTGATACTGACCGGGGCCTGCTCGTGCGTGACGACCACTTCGCCCAACTGCTGGCTTTCGGCTAGCAGCCGCAACGGCGGAACTACCACAGCGGCCTGGGCGGCCAGAACTTCCACCGGCTGCTGCAGTACCTTATACCCTAGGTTATTAACTAACAGAAGATAATGTCCTGGCCGCACGCCGCGCAGGGCGTAGCGCCCAGTGCCATCGGTGAGCGAAAATGTAACGTAGCTCGAATCGCGGGCTTGCAGCAGCGATACCGAGGCCTCGCGCAGTGGTTGCCCCGAGGCGGCACCAAGCACTACCCCTTGCACGACGCCGCGCCCCGCTGCCCCGGCCGGGGGCTTCTCTTGGGCATAGCCCACCCGGCCTGCCCCGAACAGAAGGACCAGCACTGCACTAAAAATGATTTTCTCCATCGGTTAGTGGGCCGTCGGGTTGGCGAATTGCTCCATCAGCTGCTGTCGGCTATCAGCCCGAGCCTTTGCCCGCAGTTCTTGTAGCGCCGCTTCGGTTATAGGCTGGGACTGGGGGCTGGGGCGCACGGCCGCTTCGGTCACCGGCTCGGCCGTGAGCTTAGTGGCAAGATATTCTTCCTGGTCGCTGCTCAGGGCCAGCACCACGCCCTGAACAGGCGTTAGCTCGCGCACCGGCGAGTACGTGAACGGCAGTTCTGTCGTGACCCATAGCGTGTAGGTTTCCTTTTTGAAAGGCACCGTGGCTTTGTGGCAGAAGTACCCGGCTATTTTTTTGGTCTGGGACAGGTCGCGCCAACCAGCGGGCGGGGCGGGCGCTGACTGTGGCGGTAAGGCATAGGCCGTACCGCCGATGGTAGTCACGGCCGTGATAGTACGGGCAGCGAAGTCGAAATACTGCGCTTCGAGGGGGGACGCAGGCTGGGGGCGGGGGTTGACCGCCGGGTTCTTATCGGGCACCATATTGATGTTGCCGCCGGCCATCTGCACGCTCTGCGGTTGCTCCTCCTTGGCGTAGT